>JBMOHZ010000415.1:0-2450 GCA_049317585.1 Paludibacter sp. | reverse complement strand
TATTTGGGTTCAAAAAAGCATATAGATCAAGCCTACGATGCATTTAAAATTTGGGATAAACTGCGCGAAAAAAATATCCAGAAAGCATTAAAAGGCAATATTGAAGAAGTAAAAAATAGTATTGCTATAACTGGTGATATAGGCAAGCTGCGCGAAGACATGCTTCGGAAAATACAAGTTATATCTGATTTTGCATTAAACAAATCGGTTAGTTTAAACCAAACTTCTTCTACAGTTAATGAACAATTATCAACCCAACTAATAACAATAACATTTATTGTTATTATCTTAACGTTCTTTATTTCAGCTTATTTAGTTTACATCATACGTAAACCGCTTTTGGAAATTATAAACGTTACAAAGGCTTATAGGTCAGGTAATTTGGAAGTGCGGTGTAAAAATGAAGCAAAAAACGAAATTGGCGATTTAGCAAGAGCTTTCAACGATTTGCTTCATACCGTACACGATGAAAAACAAATAACCGATAAAATTGAAAAAATATCGGATGCAATGATGTCATTGGATAATGCACATAGTTTTTTCAAACAATTTTTACCTGTATTTGCATCGGAAACCAACTCTGTAATAGGTGCATTTTACTTGATTAACGAAGCTAAAAATGGATATTATTTATACGAATCAGTAGGTTTAAGTACTGATTCCGAAAAAAATACGTTTTCGGCAAATACGCTCGAAGGTGAGTTTGGTGCTGTACTAGCTACTCGTAAAACTCAGTTTATAAAAAATATACCACTGCAAACAACCTTTGTTTTCAATACAGTAAGTGGTGCAATGATTCCACGCGAGATAGTAACAATTCCAATTATATCGGGCAACGAAATAATTGGTATCGTATCCTTAGCTGCTTTGCGAAACTATCCAATTGAAATTGTACAATTAATATTTAAAGTTAATGATTTATTAAATGCACGTATTGTAGGTGTTTTAGCTTATCGCGCCATACGTAGAGCAGCTGTTACCTTGCAAGAGCAAAATCAGGAATTAGAAATTCAACGCCAGGAAATGAGTCAGCAAGCTGCTGAAATGGCGCAGCAAAATGCCGAACTCGAAATTCAAAAATTGCAATTAACAGAGGCAAGTCGCTTAAAAACTAATTTTCTATCCAATATGAGTCATGAGCTTCGTACGCCACTTAACTCTGTTATTGCCCTTTCGGGTGTTCTCAACAGACGATTAGTAAATCAAATACCCGACGATGAGTATAGTTATTTGGGTGTAATAGAGCGTAATGGTAGGCATTTATTGACTTTGATAAACGATATTTTGGATATTTCACGTATTGAATCGGGTCGCGAGGAGATTGAAATTAGCGATATTGATACCAATGAATTGATAGAAGGTGTTGTGGAAATGATTCAACCTCAGGCTATTGAGCGTAAAATAAAACTTATTCAACACAGAGCAGAAAAAGTAATTTTACTTAAAAATGATAGTAAAAAAATAAGACATATTCTTCAAAATTTGATTGCCAATGCTGTAAAATTTACCGAAAAAGGCTCTGTCGAAATTAGTATTGTGGATAATGATAAAACAGTTAAGATACTTGTAAAAGATACTGGTATTGGAATTTCGGATAAACATATTGCACATATTTTTGATGAATTCCGTCAGGCCGACGGAACCACTTCGCGTCGTTTTGGTGGTACAGGATTAGGTTTGTCCATTGCCCGAAAATATGCTCGTTTGTTAGGTGGCGATATTACCGTTGATAGTGTACCTGAAAGTGGGTCGGTATTTACGTTAGTGCTCCCAAAAGTTATAAATGAAACAATACAAGCCAAAAAATCCGACAGTTTATTCGAACCACCTAAAGCTTCAAGTCAAATTATGGACATTTCGAATATTAAGGGCAAGCATATTTTATTAGTAGAAGATAGCGAACCTGCCATTATTCAAATAAAAGACATGTTGGAAAGCAATCATTATCGGGTTACACCAGTAAGGTCGGGAGCTGAAGCATTGGATGCATTAAACCATTTTACGCCCGATGCCATGATACTCGATTTGATGATGCCCGGTATGGATGGATTTGAGTTATTAGAAAAAATCAGAAATTTTGAAAAAACAAAATCTGTTCCTGTATTAATCCTTACAGCAAAACATATTACACCCGATGATCTTAAGAAGTTAAAAAACAACAATGTACATCAATTAATACAGAAAGGTGATGTGCAAAAAGAAGCTTTACTTCAGGCTGTATATGCCATGGTTGTTAAAACAGAAACTACTGATAAACACGAAACTCGAAATGTGGAAGCAAAAATGCCGAAAGCAAAACTCGAAACTAAAAAAACAATATTGATAGTTGAAGACAATAAAGACAACATGATAACCGTTAAAGCTGTTATAGGCGATAAGTATCATACGCTTGAAGCAGTAAATGGAGTGCAGGGAGTAGAGATGGCAATGGAACATAAACCCGATTTAAT
>JBMOHZ010000414.1:0-2454 GCA_049317585.1 Paludibacter sp. | reverse complement strand
TTGAACGATAGTTGCCTTACCATTGCTGAAGCACTTCGAGCCAATGGTTATGCAACTTATATGGCGGGAAAGTGGCATCTAAATGACCAGCGACCAAATTGGCCGGTGGACAGAGGTTTCGACAGTTCTTTTGTGTTTTTAAAAGGTGCAGGTAATTATTTCTATCCGGGAGGAATTTTGCCTATGGAGCCATTACATGCAAGTTCTATGGTTAAAAATGATAAACCTTACGAACCGCCACACGATGGATATTATCATACTGATGCATTTTCTGAAAATGCAGTGAGGTTTATTGGTCAAAATGACCCTGCGAAACCATTTTTTCTGTATTTAGCATATACTGCACCTCATTGGCCCTTGCAAGCTTATCCAGAAGACATTGCGAAATATAAAGGCGTTTATGACGCAGGATTTGAAGTGATGCGTGAAGCCCGTTATAATCGGATGGTGGCAATGGGAATTATAAAACCTGAATGGAAAATGTCAAAACGTGACAGTTCAGTTCCACCTTGGAATTCGTTGTGTGAAGACGAAAAAACATATTGGTCTAAAGTAATGGAGATATTTGCAGCTGTTGTTGATAGAATGGATCAGGGCATAGGTAAAGTTATAGCCGAATTGGAACGTACCAATCAGTTAGACAATACTTTGATAATGTTTGTTTCCGATAATGGTGGTTGCAATGAATCAAAACTCGATTTGCTCACAAAGTATAATGGTGAAATGGGTAGCGGAACTTCATTTTTAACTTACGATTCTCAATGGGCAAATGTAAGTAATGTGCCTTACCGATATTTCAAACACTGGATGCACGAAGGTGGAATTTCTACACCATTTGTGGCGCGCTATCCAAAAATGATTAAAGCAGGAACCATTGCCAGCCAACCAGCTCATATTATTGATGTTATGGCTACTTGTCTAGAATTATCAGGAACAAACTATCCGTCGGATACCAACACCAAACTCAAACCGTTGGATGGCAAAAGCTTGACACCAGCATTCAAAGGTGAGAATGTTGCCATTAATGACACTTTATTTTTTGAACATTTAGGATATAGAGCTTTGAGATTGGGCGATTATAAAATCGTGTCGGTTTATCCAGCCAATGTATGGGCACTTTATAATATGGCTACCGATAGGTCGGAATTGCACGATTTGAGCAAAACCTTTCCAGCTAAAGTGACCGAATTAGATGCTGTTTATCAATTGATTGCCAAAAGAAGCAATGTGGTAGACTGGGCATTGGTACCAAAAAACTAACTGAAAGTATATGAAAAGATTTTTCATAAATAGTGTTTTTGCCTTCATGTTTTGTTCGCTAAATGCAACCATCACACTTCCAACTTTAATATCAGATAATATGGTATTACAACAAGGGAAACTGGTTACAATTTGGGGTTGGACATCAGTGTCTGACGAAACAATCAAAGTTAGTGGTAGTTGGAATAGCATAGATACTAGTACAGTTCAAGCAGTTGCAGGTAAGTGGAAAGTTCAGATTTTTACACCCACTCAAGGGGGTCCGTACACCTTATGTATAAAAGGACATGAAACAAAAATAATCAATAACGTAATGATTGGTGAGGTTTGGATGGCTTGCGGTCAGTCCAATATGGCATTCGTAATCAGCATGCTGAAAAATTCAAGTTTGGGAAATGATTATTACAATGACATTTTGACTATGGCCAATTATCCGAAAATCAGGATGTTTAATGTTCAGAAAATTGCGTCTAATACTCCGCAAGACAATTGTCCCGGGACGGCATGGCAACTTACAACTCCCACAACAGTTGATAAATTTTCGGCAGTATGCTATTATTTTGCAAAATCTATTCACGATAGCTTATCTGTACCAGTTGGTATAATAAATTCCAGTTGGGGTGGCTCCAATGCAGAATCATGGGTTCATGGTGATTCAGTAACCCTCAATCAGAAATTGTACGATTCATATAAAAAGTTGATTGGAAATGGTTGGGATACATTACCTCCCGGTCAGAATTACAATGGAATGATATATCCGACTGAAAATTACAGCATTAAAGGTGCGTTATATTATCAAGGTGAAAGCAACAAGGAAAATTCAAATACTTATACTGAACTTTTATCTAAATTGATTTCGAGTTGGAGAATTTCAAGAAAAGAAGATTTTCCATTCTATATGGTACAAATTACACCCTATACGCAAGCTGGAGTTACGAGCATGAACATAAGAGATGCTCAACGACGATTACTTTCTATACCAAAAACAGGTCTTGTTGTTACAAGCGATTTTAGTGATATTACCCTTTTGCATCCACCTCAAAAAGATGAAGTTGGTCGTAGGTTGTCACTTTGGTCATTGGCCAATGATTATGGTAAAAAACTATCATTTTCTGGTCCGCAGTACAAATCAATGAAAATTTCCGGAGATAAAATCAGTGTAAAATTTGATTATGCAGATGGTTTAAATACCAA
>JBMOHZ010000413.1:0-2454 GCA_049317585.1 Paludibacter sp. | reverse complement strand
ATTCGGCAGTTTTAGTGCTTATATTTGGCAATTCACAAACCACAAAACCATTGTAAACCATTTTTCACAGAACTCTGAAATACCCGCCAAAACGCTCGAATCGGACGCCATGAGCAAGGATTTAATGAAACGAGGATTCAAATTTGTAGGTTCCACTATATGTTACGCATTTATGCAAGCTGCCGGAATAGTAAACGACCACTTAAAAAATTGCCCACATCACGCTAAGTGTTGCAAACAATAATTATCTTTGCACTATAAAGCAATAATGAATTACAATAATGAACGAAGATAACGAAGCCAAAATTTCATTTATAAATAAGCTTTGTAAAAATACCCTTATGGAACATTTGGGTATGCAATTTACGGAGTTAACTGCCGGAAGAGTTGTGGCCACAATGCCTGTTGATAAACGCACTGTACAGCCTTTAGGCCGATTGCATGGTGGTGCTACTATGGCACTTGCCGAATCAATTGGCAGTATTGGTTCTTCATTTTTAGTCGATACCGAAAAGTTTCATGTATTGGGAGTTGAAATTAGCGGTAGCCATATTGGCACTACAACCGAAAACGAAGTAATTGCCATTGGTACAATTATTCATCAAGGAAAATCATCGCATGTTTGGGAAATAAAAGTTCAGGACAAACATCAAAAACTGATATCGATTTGTAGGCTCTCATGCCGCATTATTCCAATAAAAAAATAATGGATAGTCAAGATAATTTTTTCCACTCGTTAGCAGCCATGCATTATGTGTGTCAGCATCAACATATTCCGTTTGTGTCGTATCGTTTGCCTTTACACGCAGCCATTACCACACTTGTACAATATCAATCGCAACCTGCAACAATTAAAAAACCCGAAGAACTGAATAAAGCCGAGGGTTTTGTGTTTTCGCCTTTCACGGAGGATAACGAACAGAAAACCATATTATTAAAACCAGATTTAAAGTTCAAGGACAACAATATTTCAACGGAAATTATCTCAGAATTAAGCACTTGTAATTTATTTACCAATAATTCTGTTTTAAAGAATAATCCTATATCAACTTCAAAGATTGATTTTGAAAATTGCGTACAACATGCTGTTGACGCTATAAAGAAAGGTGAATTCCGTAAAGTGGTAGTTTCGAAAATACAAAACATCGAATTACCTGTCAATTTTTCAGCGCCTCATTTATTCCAGAAACTTTGCGCCACATACCCGCATGCTTATGTTTATTTTTTGCAAATCCCAGGAGCAGGATGCTGGATGGGGGCAACTCCCGAACCTTTATTAACTACCGATGGTGATTTAATGCAAACAGTATCGCTAGCGGGTACACAACAAGCCACAAATATAGCCATCGACGAATATAGCTGGACCGACAAAGAGATTGAGGAACAAGAAATTGTCACCAATTTTGTTGAAAAAGTATTGCAAGAATCGAGTATTCAGAATTATACGAAATCAAAAACAGAGAACTACAAAGCGGCAAACTTAATACATTTAAAATCAAGCTTTACTTTTGAGTATAGTACAACCAAAAATCAACTCTCAAAACTCATTCAAGCCCTCCACCCTACCCCTTCGGTTGGAGGCTTACCTCGAACCGAAGCGATACAATTTATTAACGCCAACGAAAAACACAATAGAGCCTACTACACAGGCTTTTTGGGAAGCATATCAGCCAGCGAAGGAGTCAATTTATTTGTAAATTTGCGCTGTATGCAACTAACAAACACCAATTTAACACTTTACAGTGGCGCCGGAATAACCGCATCGTCGGTTCCCGAAAAAGAATGGGACGAAACTGAAAACAAGCTAATGACACTAAAACAAGTGCTGTTTTCTTCGTAAATCTAGCTTAATTTTTGTAACTTTGGCGCTTCAAAAAAAAGAGATAAAAAAATCAAATTTCAATATCAGAATATGAGTCAATCGAAAAAAAACATTGCCATTGTTGCCGGCGGCGATTCGTCGGAAGTAGTAGTATCACTCAAAAGTGCTGCTGGTCTGTATTCGTTTATGGACAAAGATCGTTATAATCTATTTATAATAACCATAGTAGGTAACGTTTGGCAAGTGGAATATTCCGATACCGAAAAGATTGAAATTGATAAAAACGATTTTAGTTTTGTACGCGAAGGCAACAAAACAAATTTCGACTTTGCCTATATCACCATACATGGTACTCCTGGCGAAAATGGAATTTTACAAGGATATTTCGAATTAATTGGTTTACCATATTCATGCTGTGGCGTGTTAGCTGCTGCTATTACTTTCAACAAATTTACTTGCAATCAATACCTGAAAGGCTTTGAAGTTAAAGTCTCCGAATCGTTGGTGCTTCGCAAAGGTCAAACTGTAACAAACGAAGATGTAGCTTCGAAAATAGGCTTTCCTTGTTTTATCAAACCCAATGTTGGCGGAAGCAGTTTTGGAGTAACCAAAGTAAAATCGATAGATCAAGT
>JBMOHZ010000412.1:0-2467 GCA_049317585.1 Paludibacter sp. | reverse complement strand
CGACCAGCGCTTTCGGTCTTTTAGTGCAGAAGTAATCCATGAATAATTTAAAAATTTCAACAAATTAAAAACAACAATATGAAAATTAAAACCGTAAAATACATTTTAAGTGTATTACTGACTATTTTTGCATTTACATCATGTGATAAAAATGAACTTGCTATTTCTGAGATACAAAAAAGTACCAAAACGGACATACTTACTTTTGCAACGCAGGAAGATTTTGACAAAACCCTTGCTAAAGTAAATGCAATGACCAAAGAAGAACGCTTGGCATGGGAAAAAGAACAAGGATTTAAATCGTTTGGAACGATATGCGATGAATTTTATGCGACTATTCAACCCGAAAACTTTAAAAGTTTAGAAGAAGTTAAAGCTTTTGTGGCAAAAAACAGTGATAGAATTAAATTTTATACAAGCTCAGATGGAGAAACTTATTGTGTTACAAAGGATTTCAAAAATCCAATGAGACACTTAATCAATAAAAATCAAACATGTATTATTTCCAATGAAATTATCAATTTTTCAAATGTTGAAAAATTGATAAATCTCAATTTAATGCAGAAATCACCGAATAGTAGTTTGTCAACAGAAAGTAATTACGAAAGAATTGAAGAAGATGTGATTGGAAGTGATACTTATAGAACCCATGTTTGGCTCGAAACATATTTATTAATTTCAGGCTCTGTTGGACTACCTGGAAGTAATAAATATGTAGTTTTTGTTGAATTAAAAAACTTCTCGCGGTCATTAGGGATCTGGTGGCTAAAAGATGCATCAACAACGCATAGGGGCTATAATTTTACAATTTCTGATGGTGAGTACAGCTACTATGATAGCCCAAGTTACCAAAATGATTCTCAAGCAAGAACAGAGACAATTAATCAAAATATCTATAATAAGCAGTTTACTACTTCAGTTAATAAAACTCCATATTTTGTCTCTTTTGATGGGGAAGTAAAATCAACATTCTCCAAAAAGAAAAATTGGTTTTCAAGTACGATGCTGTATGTAACAATAACTGTCAATTTAGACTATAATAATTAAGAATTGTCAATCATAAACATGTAAGGTGCTAATGCACCTTACATGTTTTAATAATATAAAATATGAATCTCAGAAATATAATTGTTTTTTCAACTTTGATTACAACGACTTTTCTAAGTTATTGTCAAAATGAAAAATTGAATATTAAACTAAGTGGAGGTGGTATAACTGATGGTATTGAACTTCGTCAAATGAATGATATTACTATGCAACTTGACCCTCCATGGCTGTATACCGAAAAAATTCCAAGTTTTGGCTTTGCTATATTATATCGGTTTTTTGATAATTTTCAAGGTGGAGTTTATGGAAGCTATGCTTCAATGTTAGGAGCACAAGAAGTTATTGCAACTGGTGTTGTAAATGGCTGGACAGGAGCCGATGGCGTTCAGTATGGGTTGCAAGCAAACTATCAATTACTTCCACTTATAATTGAAAAACAACTCCGATTTGAAGTCTATACTACAGGGAAAGTTGGATGTTTATACAAATGGTGGGAAGGATATGACAATATTAAACTAAACGATAACTTTCTTGAAGCAGGTATCGGCTTAGGCGCAGCCATTAATTTTTCTCGTAAGTTTGGAATCTTTGGTGAAGCATTGGGTGGTCGATTTTATTATAGTAATTTTAATTGGCGTGCTGGGTTAAGTTTTAGATTTTAAAAATTCAAATATTTTTCAAATGAAAAAAGCTTTTATAATTGTATTATTCTTTATGCAACAAGTATTTACTCTTACTACAAACGCTCAAACAACCGTGCCTACTACTGAAAAAAAGGAAATACAAAGCAAAATTGAACTTAAACCATATTTTTCAAATGTAACAAGTAAGGCAGTATCGCAATTTGATGGACTTGAAATAAGAGAATATTATTATAATAAGAGACCTCAATACGGTGTTGAAGCACTTTACAAAATTAATGAATTTTGGTCGGTTGGTTTAAATCTCGGTTATTCAGTAAGAACTTTAAGTAACAATAGTTTACAAAGCTTAGAATCTGGATATACATTAGAGGTAAAAAGTATTGGGAAATCACTTTTTTATGGTATTAAATCCGAATTACAACTATTGCCACTTCTTATTAAAGACAAAAAACTCCGTTTGAATATATATGTCCCCATGCAATTGGGACTTGTTTCGCAACAAGTTACTACATTTGCTGATAACTCAAAAAGTTGGGATAAACCAGCCTTCGAAATAGGTGCAGGTTTAGGCTTTAGTTATAATTTCACTAAAAACATTGGTGTTTTTGGCGAATATCAACTAGGGCACTTTTATAACAACCGTAAATCGCAGTGGAAAGTCGGTGTATTAGTAACATTTTAGTAAACCTCAATGAATAAATTAATTTTTGCCTTATTTTCTGTATGTATTTTGTTTACCTCCTGCCATGCTTTGGTGGAAGATGAATTTCCTGATT
>JBMOHZ010000411.1:0-2498 GCA_049317585.1 Paludibacter sp. | reverse complement strand
AATTTATGCAAGAATATTAATTAAAATAAAAATGAAAAAAGACCGCATACTTTGGGCCGACGACGAAATTGATTTGCTTCGCGCCTATGTTTTGTTTCTCGAAGAAAAAGGATACGAAGTAGTAACAGCCAATAACGGAAAAGATGCTGTAGAACTTTGTCAGAAAGAGAGTTTCGACATAATTTTCTTAGATGAAAATATGCCAGGCTTAAGCGGGCTCGAAACCTTAGCTTTGATAAAGGAAATTGATGCCAATGTACCTATGGTAATGATTACCAAAAGCGAAGAGGAGAATATTATGAATATGGCAATCGGTAATAAAATTGCTGATTACCTGACTAAACCAGTGAATCCCAGTCAAATATTGCTTACACTCAAAAAAAACATCCATAAAAAAGAGATTGTTAGTGAGCATACAACCACAACTTATCGTTCGGAATTTGGACGAATCGGAATGCAAATAAACGATTCGCTTACTTACGAAGACTGGGTTGAAGTGTATAAAAAGCTGGTTTATTGGGAACTAGAGCTTGCTGAAGCTGACAATGGTATGGACGAAATGCTTAAAATGCAGAAAACAGAAGCCAATACCACATTTAATAAGTTTATAAAACGAAACTATGTATCGTGGTTCGAAAATCCTGCAAAAAGACCTTTATTAAGTCCTGATATTTTTAAAACCAAGGTTTTTCCTTTAATTGATAAAGGCGAAAAAGTGTTTTTCATTTTGGTTGATAATTTCCGTTACGACCAATGGAAAGTGATACGTGAGTTGATGAGTGAATTGTTTACATTTACTGATGAAGGTATGTATTGTAGTATGCTTCCAACGGCTACTCAATATGCCCGAAACGCCATTTTTTCTGGTTTATTGCCATTGCAAATTCAGCAAATGTTTCCTGATTTGTGGGTGGATGAAGAGGAAGAAGAAGGGAAAAATATGAATGAAAAGGATTTGATTCAAACTCAATTGCATCGTTTCCGAAAAAACTACACGTTTTCGTATCAAAAAATAAACGAATCGGCATTTTGCGAAAAAGTGATTGAACAATTACCTCGTATTGAAAATAATCAGCTGAATGTGATTGTGTTGAATTTTATTGATATGCTTTCGCACGCTCGTACCGAATCGAAAATGATGCGCGAATTAGCAAATGATGAGGAAGCATATCGCTCGCTCACTTTATCGTGGTTCCGACACTCGCCAACGTATGAACTCATGAAAGCCATAGCCAAACGTGGACACAAAGTGATTTTTACTACCGACCACGGAACAATTCAGTGCGATAATGCAATAAAGGTGATTGGAGATAAAAATACAAATGTAAACTTGCGTTATAAAGTTGGCAAAAGCTTGAGTTATAACAAAAAAGAAGTTTTTGAAATAACACAGCCTGCTAAAGTAGGATTGCCGAGTCCAAACGTGAGTTCTGCATACATTTTTGCCGGAAACAAAGACTTCTTTGCATATCCAAACAATTACAATCATTACGTAAGTTACTATAAAAATACCTTTCAGCATGGTGGTATTTCGTTGGAAGAAATGTTGATACCATTGATAGTGATGGAACCCAAGTAATTTACCATTTTTCAATTTACTATTTACAATTTATGAAATCATATACAAATGTAAAAGACCTCGGCAATTTGCAAGAGGCAATTCAAGAGGCGCTGGATATAAAGAAAAATCGCTTTGCATACAAGCACATTGGTGAAAACAAAACGCTGTTGATGGTGTTTTTCAATTCGAGTCTTCGTACACGCTTGAGTACTCAAAAAGCAGGTATGAATTTGGGAATGAACACGATGGTGCTTGATGTAAATGCAGGTGCCTGGAAACTTGAAACCGAACGTGGCGTAGTAATGGATGGCGATAAACCGGAGCATATTCTGGAAGCAATTCCGGTTATGGCAAGCTATTGCGATATAATTGGAGTTCGTGCTTTTGCACAATTCGAAAGCAAGGAATTTGATTATCAAGAAACGATTATCAATCAATTCATTCAATATTCTGGAAAACCAGTTTTCAGCATGGAAGGTGCAACTTCGCATCCGTTACAAGCTTTTGCCGATTTAATTACTATCGAGGAATTTAAAGACAAACCACGTCCGAAAGTGGTTCTGACATGGGCGCCTCATCCCAAAGCATTGCCGCAGGCTGTTCCCAATTCCTTTGCCGATTTTATGAACGAAGCTGATGTCGATTTTGTAATTACGCACCCCGAAGGCTACGAGTTGGCACCACAGTTTGTACGTGGCGCTCGTGTGGAATACGACCAAATGAAAGCATTCGAAGGAGCTGATTTTGTGTATGCCAAAAACTGGGCTGCTTTTCAAGACCCAAATTACGGAAAAATCCTAAGCAAAGATATGAATTGGACAGTTAGCTCACGTCAAATGGCAGTTACCAACGATGCGCGTTTTATGCATTGTTTGCCCGTGCGCCGCAATATGATTGTAACCGACGAAGTGATTGAAGGCCCGCGTTCCATCGTAAT
>JBMOHZ010000410.1:0-2499 GCA_049317585.1 Paludibacter sp. | reverse complement strand
AATTATAAACAGATGAAAACTTTCAAAAAAACAATTTTGCCAATACTACTGGCAACAACTTGGATTAGTGTTTCCGAATTTGGCCGAAACGAATTTCTACTAAAACACTATTGGACTGAACATTATCAAAAGCTTGGACTTGTTTTTCCATCCGAACCTATCAATGGTGCCATGTGGGGCGTGTGGTCGCTGTGTTTTGCTATTGCTATTTTTGTGATTTCAAAGAAATTCTCTTTGCTCCAAACCACACTTTTAACATGGTTTGTAGGCTTCGTTTTGATGTGGATTAGCTCCGGAAATATGGGCGTTCTTCCTTTCGGATTATTGGTTTATGCTATTCCATTGAGTTTTCTGGAAGCATTTTTGGCAAGTTATATTGTGAAGAAATTGGGCTAAACTAATAAAATCTGCACCCCCGCACCCTGTACAGCAGAGCGCTTATCTATTTCTTTTTTTATAGCGAAAAGGCTTTTGAAAATATCCATACCAAAGAATATCTTCCAAAACATCATATTCAACTACCTTTTCTGAATCATAATAATCAGATATGTGGTACAAACCATCATTTTGCTTTATGAACCTGAATTTTTTCAATAAAAAATGTGAACGATAAATATAGTTCCAGCCATCTTCGTAATAAACGCCAAATTTCATATCTGAATCTGGACCATAGCTTTTCAGAAAAGACTGATAACTTTCTTCATCTAAAATTTTATCGTCAATATCTACTTTCTTCCAATTTTTTGTTTCTAAGATTGTTGCAGATTCATTTTTACCCCAAAAACACTTATTTTTATTCACGAATTTCTCGTAAAACTCATTTACAATTTTTGATAAATCATTGGGAAGCTTTTTTAATGCTTTATCGCTAAAACAAACTTTTGTATGATTAGACTCTGTTATTTCAGGTAGGCTGAATTCCATACCATAAAATGCTTCAGCTATGCCACCTGTAATACATGCAAGTGTATCGCTGTCGCCACCAAGAGAAACTGCCAACCGAATAGCCGATTCAAAATCTACACTATCCAAAAATGCAATAATAGCTTGCGGAACAGTTTCCTGACAACTTTCGTTGAATTGATACGTTGGGCGAATTTCGTGGCAGGTTCGGGATAAATTATAACCGTATTTGGATTCTATGTATTGTTTTATTTCAGCTTTGGTAGCTAAGCTACGAGCCATGTAAATAGCTGCTGCCGTAGCTTGTGCACCTTTAATACCTTCGGGGTGATTGTGTGTAACTTCGGCAGTGAGTGCGGCAATTTTTTCAGTTTCTTCGAGCGTGTCAAATGCCCAACCTACCGGAGCAACCCGCATTGCCGAACCATTGCCCCAGCTGTTGTATGGTTTAGAAATATCGCCATGTGCCCATTTCAGAAAACGACTTCCGTAACTCCCCATGGGACTAGGATATTTCTTCACAAAATAAGAAAGGGTAAAGGCTAAACGTTCTTTACTTAAACTGCCATCTAATAACCAATAAGCTACAGCAATGGTCAAAATGGAATCGTCGGTAAAAGTTGTACCACTTCCCAGCAAGTCGAATTCGGTTGTTTTGATATTATTGAATTCGTAAACCGAGCCTGCAATATCGCCAAAAATTGCTCCAAGCATAAAATGTAATTTTATTTTTCACCAATTTCAATCTTTTATCAACCAGACTATTTCCATTATTGCACCAATATCTATATCGACTTATCGTAATTTGTTTTTTTCGTAATCCCAGAAAAATCGTGTATCTGAAATATCTTTTTTGTAGTTCGCTAATTCGGATTTTGTGATTGTATTACTTTTCATTTCCTGCAAAGGAACAATAAATAATTCTTCGGGCATTTTGGGTTCTCCACCTACGCCAATCACAACAAAAACAGGGATGTTGAGTTTCTCAGCATACTCTTTATAATTATTAATTTGATAATTTTCCGCCCACTTAATTTCATTTTTATAGTAATACCCACGCCATTTACATTCTATGGCAAAAGCTTCATTTACGCCTTTTTCCTTGAAATTAAAAATGACTTCCAAATCAGGAAAGTGATTTGAAACTGCATAAATTCCATCTACATATTTGTCACTGCGCCATTCTTGCAGTGTAAAGTATTTTCGGCTAAAATTCTTTACAACAAACTTCTCAAAAGCATCGCCTTTAGCCTTGTTTTCGTCATAATCTTCTTGCTGTACTTTTTCGTTTACTTTAGATTCAGTTTCAACTTTTGTTAGCTCTCTCTTCTCATCGATAATAGGTTTTGCTTCCAATCTTATTAGCTGTTCCTTATCTTCTAAAGTTGGTTTAGTTTCCTCTTTTACGGTTTGAGCTTTGATTGTTTCAATTATTTCGCCTTTTTGTGGTTTGCGAACAATAGCAATTCCCCAGACAACTAATACTAATCCAATAACAATTATGATATATCCCATTTTGCTTTTCATATTTTTATTCAATTTCTAACTTATCAATCTCCTTTATTATTCTATCAGTTTCCAACTCATCTAACGCAG
>JBMOHZ010000409.1:0-2532 GCA_049317585.1 Paludibacter sp. | reverse complement strand
GTAATTTGCTCCAATTGGCATTATGAAGGTTTCCCATTGTCCAATGAACAATAGATTGCAGTTTAAATGGGTCGCTGAAATACTGAATTATGGTGAGTAAAGCTGTAAATATACCTGAAACAACTATACCCGAAAGTATAAGCGAAACTATTGAAACATTCTTATTTTTTCGAGCCATAAAATAGCTTAATCCGACAGCCAACAAACCAAATATAAAAGCTGAGAGTTGAACAGGGATAAAAACGAAAGCTAATGCCAACGCTGCGCCAAATGCAGCACCCGATGAAAGCCCAAGTATGTATGGGTCGGTAAGTGGATTGCGAAATATGGCTTGAATACTGCAACCCGATACAGCTAATGCACCACCTGTAATAAATGTAAGTAAAATACGAGGCAAGCGAACGTCTACAATTACCGATTTTACAAGGTTTGAGTTGGTTGAATTATTGAAAATGAAATCAACTATTGCTTCGGGTGTAGCCGTTTGTGAAGGGCCAATAAATAATGATGCCAATATAACAGGTATTGGTAAAGAGTAGAGCAATATTTTCAATATTCGTTTGTTCATTTTATAAGTTTTTTGCCTCTTATACCGTACAATTCAAGCAACATTTTGCGTTTTTCTTCATCTAAATTTAAGTTTGCAAATGTAGATGGATAACACCACTTAGCCAACATTTTAACAGCATAAGGGAATTTTAAAGTCCACAAGTCGCACAAAAAAACCGAAGGCAATTCATACACTTGATTGTTTTGAATAGCATTAATTTGTTTTAATTCGGAAAGCATTATAAGATTATCGGGATTTTTATCAGGATTGCACCACAAAACCATAAGGTCCGGATTCCAATCTAAAAGCCTTTCTTTATTTATCACAACGTGTTCTTGTGCAATGGTGCAACTATTTTTAGCTCCTGCCAGTTCAATCAATTCGTTAACAGTGCTGGTTGTTCCTGCGGTTTCGAGCAAACCTTGAGGCCACATAAAATAAACTGATTTTGGATTGACTGTTTTTGATTTTTGACTGATAGTTGAAATTTCTGATTTTGTATAATTGATAAGGCTGTCGGCTCTTTGGCTTCTACCTGTGAGTATACCAAAGTCTTTAATTTCTTTGTAAACATCGTTGAAGCTTTTCAGGAAAACACCGTAAACAGGTATTCCATGTTCTTCGATTGTTTGAATTGCTTCGGTTTGCGATGCCCAAATAATAACCAAATCGGGTTGAAGGGCTACAATATTTTCGATACTTACGAAATCCCAATTGCCAGGGGCTGGAAATTTTTTGTTTTTTATCCGTTCGTCTAAAGCTGCGTATTGTGCTGCTGCACTTTCGTTATAGATTGCAGACGAAACACCTATCACGTTGTTTTCGGCTTGCAACATATATAAGCCAGATAGTCCGCTTTCGATTAAACAAACAATACGGGTTGCGGGCTTGGCGAATGAAATTTCTTTATTCCTGAAATCGGTTACTTTAATAGAAGTTGCAGACTTATCGGCATGTTGTACCGATTGTCTGCAACTTATTGAGATTATACAATAAGTGAAGATTAAACAAAAACTAATCGTGTTCATTATCTTCATTGCTCTGAATTAAAATGTTGCCCTAATACCTACCATCATTGAAAATCCGGGGTCTTGAAATTGCCAAGGCATTTTATACTTATTGTTTGTTACATTATAGAACTGACCAAAACATTCTATTTTATAGCTGTTAGTTTTTGCTAAATCCTGTGAAGCGTTAATATTTAGCAATGCTCCGGGTTTAAAAAAGCTACGACTGTTTTTGTCGCTACTATCGTAAAATCCATTATTGTAATTTAAGTAAGGACTAACATTAAGTCCAAAAGGCATTGAGACGGTTAAACCTAAATTTGCAACTTGTTCAGGTGCAAAAGGAACAGCTTCGCCATCTTTTACTTTGGTTTTCATAAATGTGTAGTTGGCAAACCATTTTAAATTAGTAGAAATTATTTGCTTAACTTCAACTTCGCCACCCGTTGAATTTGTATTTCCTGCATTAATAGATTGGGTTTGCGAAGGATTTTGACTTACTACATTATCAATAATTGCATCATTAATTGAAAGATAAAAGCCTCTTACAGCAATTTTAAAATTCATAGGCAAATTGGCTTCTGCTCCTGCATCAATACCTAAACCAGATTCGGGTTTGAGGTCTGGGTTTGGTAATTGGCCATTTCGACCAACAATTCCTTTATCGGATAAACTAATAGTACCACCTGTAGCTTTTAAACCGGGAGTAAGAAAGCTGTTTCCAGCATTGGCTGAAACAGAAATATCAGAGTTGATTTTATATTTAATACCTGTACTCCAAAGAAAACTATTCCATTCTTTTGATTTCTCGCCCGGAGCACCACCATCAACCAGTTGAATATTATTTTTCATGTAGTTGAAGCGAATGCCACCTCTCCAAATGAAATTGCTAATGTGTAATTCTTCCTGAGCATAAATGCCAGCCTGATAAGCTGTTGATTTGTTGCCAAATGATTTATAGCCTTTAAGCGGGTC
>JBMOHZ010000408.1:0-2532 GCA_049317585.1 Paludibacter sp. | reverse complement strand
ATTACAAATGGCGTGCTATGCGAACTAATGGAGTGAGCGAAAACTTCATTACAGGGAAAGAAACTTCAGACTGGGAAAAATTTGAGAAATGGGCCGATACTGTTCCGCATACTATGCGTAACCCTCTGTACCACTGGACACATTTGGAACTTAAAACAGCATTTGGTATCGAAAAACTACTTTCGCCAAAAACTGCTCGCGAAATTTACGAAGAATGCACTGCCAAATTGCAAACACCTGCATATTCTGCTCGAAACCTTATGTGCCATTACAACGTGGAGGCTGTTTGTACTACCGATGACCCGATTGACACCTTGGAACATCATATTAAAACGCGTGAAGATGGTTTTGAGGTAAAAATGCTCCCTACATGGCGTCCTGATAAAGCCATGGCAGTCGAAATTCCCGAAAATTTTAAAAGCTATGTAGAACAACTTTCAAAAATATCCAAAATTACAATCTCTACTTTTGACGATATGATTTTGGCACTACGTAAACGACAGGATTTTTTCAACGAACAAGGATGCAAACTATCCGACCATGGAATAGAGGAATTTTATGCCGAAGATTATACCGAAGCTGAAATTAAGGCCATTTTTAATAAAGTATATGGCGGAAAAGAATTGACTCACAGCGAAATCTTAAAATTCAAATCGGCCATGATGGTTATTTTTGCAGAAATGGATTGGGAAAAAGGTTGGACACAACAATTTCACTTTGGCGTAATTCGAAACAATAACACTCGATTATTCAATAAGTTAGGTGCCGATACAGGTTTCGATTCAATTGGCACTTTTAGTACCGCTAAAGCTTTATCGAAATTCTTAAACCGCTTGGATTTAAATGACAAACTGGCTAAAACAATTCTCTATAATATTAATCCATCTGATAATGAAATGATTGCAACCATGATTGGAAATTTCCAAGATGGTTCGGTTGCCGGTAAAATTCAATTTGGTTCGGGCTGGTGGTTTTTAGACCAAAAGGACGGAATGGAAAAACAAATGAATTCACTGTCGGTACTTGGATTGCTCAGCCGTTTTGTAGGTATGCTTACCGATTCGCGAAGCTTCCTCTCCTACCCTCGTCATGAGTATTTCCGTCGCACATTATGTAATCTGATTGGTAACGATGTAGAATCCGGTTTATTACCACAACAAGAGATGGAGTTCATTGGTCAAATGGTGGAAAATATCAGCTATTATAACGCTAAGAAATACTTTAATTTTTAATATAAATACTGTTTTTATGCATATTTCTGCATAAAACTTCAAAATCAATTAAATTTTTCAAAATACTTTTGAGAGCTAAAAAAAACAAAGTATCTTTGGTCGACCAATCAAAAGTAGACTAAATATTTAAATTATTTTTCAAAAAAAACAATGAGTAAGAAAATTGTAACATTAGGAGAAATTATGCTCCGTTTATCA
Organism: Paludibacter sp.; assembly: GCA_049317585.1. Classification (GTDB taxonomy): domain Bacteria; phylum Bacteroidota; class Bacteroidia; order Bacteroidales; family Paludibacteraceae; genus Paludibacter. The sequence continues at coordinate 1,102 of JBMOHZ010000408.1, read as the reverse complement.
ACCCCAGGTTGTACACGTTTTGTACAATCGGATGTATTTGATGTAGTGTATGGTGGCGGCGAAGCAAACGTTGCTGTTAGTTGTGCTAATTACGGACATGATGCCTATTTTGTAACAAAATTGCCAGCACATGAAATTGGGCAATCAGCAGTAAATGCATTGCGTAAATTTGGTGTAAAAACCGATTTTATCACTCGTGGAGGCGACCGTGTAGGTATTTATTACCTCGAAACTGGTGCTTCGATGCGTCCAAGCAAGGTAATTTACGACCGAGCCCATTCAGCCATTGCCGAAGCTAAAATCTCAGATTTCGATTTCGATGCCATTATGCAAGGAGCAGATTGGTTTCACTGGTCGGGCATTACACCAGCTATTTCGGACTCAGCAGCTGAACTCACAAAATTAGCTTGCGAAGCTGCAAAACGTCATGGCGTTACCGTATCGGTAGATTTAAACTTCCGCAAAAAACTTTGGACAAAACAAAAAGCACAATCTATTATGCGTCCACTAATGCAATACGTAGATGTTTGTATTGGCAACGAAGAAGATGCAGAACTTTGCTTAGGATTTAAACCCGATTCGGATGTAGAAGGCGGACATACCGATGCCGAAGGCTACAAAGGAATATTTATGCAAATGGCCAAAGAATTCGACTTCAAATATGTAATTTCTACCTTGCGCGAATCTTTCTCGGCTAGTCATAATGGTTGGAAAGCAATGATTTATGATGGAAATGAGTTTTACACATCAAAACGATACGATATTAATCCAATTATCGACCGCGTAGGTGGTGGCGATTCATTCTCGGGTGGTGTGATTCACGGCTTATTGACTAAACCAAATCAAGGTGAGGCGTTAGAGTTTGCAGTTGCAGCTTCGGCTTTAAAACACACTATAAATGGAGACTTTAACCTCGTTTCGGTCGAAGAAGTAGAAGCATTAGTTGGCGGTGATGCCAGTGGTAGAGTACAAAGATAAATATAAATAAAATGAAATTTAGCAAAATTCAAGTTCTCTCAGCTATGCAAGCTACAGGAATGGTTCCTGTTTTTTATCATAGCGATTTAGAGATATCGAAACAAGTAGTTAAAGCTTGTTATGA
>JBMOHZ010000407.1:0-2533 GCA_049317585.1 Paludibacter sp. | reverse complement strand
ATAATATCGGTAAAAACACCTACAAAATAACCTCCTGTAAGCCCTACTGCCATACTGAAAATTACTAAAAATGGCATCATAAATACAAAAGCTGCAATTTTGGGTAAAATTAGATAATTGGCTGAGTTTACACCCATAATTTCGAGGGCATCAATTTGCTCGGTAATACGCATTGTGCCAATTTCGGAGGCAATATTCGACCCAATTTTGCCTGCTAAAATCAAACAAAGTATGGTAGACGAAAACTCAAGCAAAAGTGTATCGCGGGTAACAAGACCCGTACTGTACGTGGGCAACATCGGGTTTTCGGTATTCAACTTGGTTTGAATAGTCATGATAGCCCCAATAAAAATTGAAATGATAATAACGATGGGGAGTGATTCTAATCCTAGTTTTTCGAGTTCTTTAGGAAACTGACGAAAAAACATGCGCCAACGGTCAGGTGTTACCAATACGCGTTTCATTAATAATGCATATTTACCCGTATCTTGAAATATATTCATATTTTTTGGAAATGATTTATTTGTAACGTTTGAGAATAATAAAAGTAGAATAAAATAATCTTCAATCTTCCTTTTTCAAGCGCAAATATACGGCTTTTTCGTTTCATTTTTTATTGATGAAATAAAAAAGAGATGCAAAATTGTGAAATGAGGGTATTTTTTTCTATTTTTGTGGGTTAAAAATAAAAAGCATTCAAAAGCACCCAAATAAAACCATGAGTACCGACGAAATAATTGACGCTGAAAACGAGCTAGATCCTGTTGAAAACACCGACGAACAGCAAGAAGTACTTGAAAAAGAGGGACATTCGAGCTATAAAGTCCCTAAAATAAGCGATGAAACAGTAAAGCATCACTTGTCAGGAATGTATCAGAATTGGTTTTTGGATTATGCCTCTTACGTTATTTTGGAGCGCGCTGTACCTGATATATACGATGGACTAAAACCAGTGCAACGCCGCATACTCCACTCTATGAAACGCTTGGATGATGGCAGGTACAACAAAGTGGCTAATATTGTGGGGCATACCATGCAATTTCACCCACACGGCGATGCTTCTATTGGCGATGCATTGGTACAACTCGGACAAAAAGATTTGCTTATTGATTGCCAGGGAAACTGGGGAAATATACTCACTGGCGATGGTGCTGCTGCTCCTCGTTATATCGAAGCGCGACTTTCGAAGTTTGCACTCGAAACGGTTTTTAATCCCAAAACCACTGAATGGCGCTCGTCGTACGATGGACGCAACAAAGAACCAATAGCTTTGCCCGTAAAATTTCCGCTTTTGTTGGCACAAGGTGTGGAAGGTATTGCCGTGGGATTAAATTCGAAAATTCTGCCACATAACTTCAACGAATTGTGTGATGCCTGCGTATCGTATTTACGTGGCGAAGATTTTGTCCTCTTTCCTGATTTTCTGACAGGAGGATCCATAGATGTAGCCCGATACAACGATGGTGAACGTGGTGGTGCAGTGAAAGTACGCGCAAAAATTAGTAAAATTGATAATAAAACACTGGCAATTACCGAAATACCTTTTGGATCTAATACCTCCAAACTGATTGAGTCCATTATTAAAGCCAGCGAAAAAGGCAAAATTAAAATACGTAAGGTAGACGACAATACGTCGGCCAATGTGGAGATTTTGGTGCAATTGCAACCGGGTATTTCGTCGGACAAAACCATTGATGCACTGTATGCATTTACCGATTGCGAGTTGAGTATTTCGCCTAACTGCTGCGTAATTCATAACGATAAGCCTCGTTTTATGGGCGTGAGCGAAATGCTTCGGATTAGTGCCGATCACACCAAAGATTTATTGAAAGCGGAACTCGAAATACAGAAAGCCGAATTGCTCGAACAACTGTTCTTTACTTCGCTCGAAAAAATATTTATCGAAAACCGTATTTATAAAGATAAAGGGTTTGAAGATAGTACCACACAAGATGAAGTTATTGCGCACATTGATAAACGTTTGGAGCCGTTCAAAAAAGATTTTATTCGCGAAGTAACCCGCGAAGACATTCTTAAATTGCTCGAAATTAAGATGATGCGTATCACTAAGTTTGATACAGACAAAGCAAACGATATACTTATTGCCATTCAGAAAAAAATCGATGAAGTCATTTATCAACTTGACCATTTAGTGGATTATACCATTTTTTGGTTCGAAGGGTTGAAAACAAAATATGGCAAAGACTTCCCTCGTCGCACCGAAATACGTAACTTCGAAACTATCGTGGCGGCTAAAGTAGTGGAAGCCAACGAAAAATTGTACGTAAATCGCGAAGAAGGATTTATTGGTACCAGCTTGCGTAAAGATGAATTTGTATGCAACTGCTCCGATATGGACGATATTATTATTTTCTTTAAAGATGGAAAATATAAAATTGTAAAAGTGGCTGATAAGCAGTTTGTTGGTAAAAACATATTACACTTGGATGTGTTTAAGAAAAACGACAAACGAACCATTTATAATGTAATTTACCGCGATGGGAAAGTGGGTCCGATTTACATCAAACGCTTT
>JBMOHZ010000406.1:0-2541 GCA_049317585.1 Paludibacter sp. | reverse complement strand
ACAAATATAATGAAATTCGACACTTTCTCTTTGTGTTTTAACTTTAAAAACTTTTATTTTGAATCTATTCAGTTATTGAGTTACTAATAGTTTGTCGAAATTATTAACAAGTATCGATTTTACTTCTTCCATATTTACTTCCATATTGAGTTCATTTTGGAGTGAAGTAACGCCTTTGTCGATAAATCCACAGGGGTTAATGTGTTTAAAATAAGATAGATCAGTGTTTATGTTTAATGCAAAACCATGCATGGTTACAAATCGAGAGCTACGAACTCCAATAGCACAAATTTTACGACACAAAGGTGTTCCTACATTTAACCACACGCCTGTAGCTCCATCCAAACGAGTCGATTCAATACCATAGTGCTTAAGGGTATTGATTATAGCTTCTTCAATCAGAAAAATATATTGCTTTAATCCAATATTAAAATTGGCCAAATCAAAAATAGGATAACCAACTATCTGACCCGGACCATGATAGGTGATATCGCCACCACGGTTTGTTTTTACAAATTGCGCATCGGCAGCTTGCAATTGAATGTAATTCAGGAGCATGTTGTGTTCGTCGCCACTTTTGCCAAGTGTATACACGTGTGGATGCTCGCAAAAAATAAGTGTATTGGATGTTTTCTTATTTTCTAATTTGAGTTGTATGGTTTGTTTGAATATTTCTTCTTGTTTGTCCCAAGCTTCGTTGTATTCAATTAATCCCCAGTCGGTTGTGTGTATCATAATCTTAATGTGCCAATAGTTTAATGTGCCCGCTCGGCTTTGCCGCTTGGCTCTGCCAAGAATATGCCAATAATATAATATTCGAATGAAAATATAGTTGAATGATTATGGAAATTTGACTTGATGAATTTTGCTCATTAAACTTTTAATTTTTGCTTGCCGGCGAAGCATATATCCCGATGGATTTGCAATTTTGAATTTACGTGGATTGGGTAAACTTGCTGCAATTAGTGCTGCTTGCGACTTAGTTAGTTTCGAAGCGTTTTTATTAAAATATTTTTGCGAAGCAGCTTCAACACCATATACACCATCGCCTGTTTCAATAACATTGAGATAAACTTCCATTATCCGTTCCTTGGACCAAATAAGTTCAATAAGTACTGTAAAATAGGCTTCTAAGCCTTTTCGAAGATATGATCGCTGTGGCCATAAAAATACATTTTTAGCTGTTTGTTGCGAAATTGTACTTCCACCTCTAATACGTTTACTTCGGTTGTTGTGTTTTATAGCTTTGCCAATATCGTTGAACGAAAAACCATAATGTGTTTTAAATAAATTGTCCTCGGAGGCAACCACAGCTTGAATCATATTAGGCGAAATTTGATCTATGGATACCCATTTCTTTTCGTTACGAGGCATTTCAGCATCAAATACAGCCTCTACACTTCGGATAAACATTAATGGTGTAAGATACACGGGAACAAAACGGGCTAAAAGCACCCAACTGATACTGCCTACAAAAAAAACGATAAATAAAGAACGTATAAAACGCCATAAACGAGCGCCAAATTTTGATTTCGGTTTGCCTTGTGCCATATTTAGTTATTAATCAAATCTTTAATTGCATCTTGAGAGTTGTAGAACTTAAATTTAAAACCATTTTCCAAAAGGGTTTCGGGATAATAATTTACCGAATCAAGCAATAATTCAGGTTCAGTATTTAAAAATATACTTGCTATTTTGATAGCAAAAGCTGGTGCCGGAATTCCAATTTTACAACCAACTGCTTTACGCATTTGCATCATAAATTCAGCATTGGGTAGGGGAGTTGGTGATGTGACATTTATAGCACCCTTAATGGATTCATTCTGAATTGAATACTCCATTATTCTAAAAAAATCTTCGATATGTATCCAGCTAAAAATTTGCTTTCCTGTTCCAACTTTTCCACCTAACCCAAACATGGTAATGCGTTTAAGTGGCTCAAAAGCACCTCCATTATTACCTAAAACAACTGATGTGCGAAAAGCAATTTGGCGTGTATTACTAAGTTTGAAATCGAAAAATGATTTTTCCCATTGTTCTACTGTTTTGGCTAAAAAACTATCCCCTTTTTTATAGTTAGTTTCAGTGTAACAGGTCTCAATACTAGGTTTATAAATGGCCGAAGCACTTGCATTAATCCATATACTTGGTGCTTTTTTACATTTCTCAATTGCTTGTCCTAATTTATTCGTCGTGTCAATACGGGATGATAAAATCAACTTTTTATTGGCGGTACTGTGTTTGCAATTAATTGATTTACCAGCCAGATTTATTAAAATGTCCGTTTTTTCGAGTGCTTTAATCAATGATGATTCATTCCAGTTAACCTGTTCGCTTTTGCGCGAAATAATATTCACTCGATATCCCATTTCGATAAAACGGTTTGAAATATACGAACCAATAAAACCTGTTCCACCAGCAATTAAAACATTCATTATCAAGACTTTTAGTGTGATAAATAATTTATTTATCGTGAAACAAATATAATTGAAAAAATTGAAATAAAAAAACTCTGTCAATTTTAATATCAACAGAGTTTTA
>JBMOHZ010000405.1:0-2547 GCA_049317585.1 Paludibacter sp. | reverse complement strand
CATGGGGAAATGAAATAAGCGTTAGCTATAAATTAGTGGGCAATGAAATGGCATTGTCCATACCACGAACTGCTCTATTGTTGGATAAAGCTACACCGGAATTTTACTTTAAATGGGCTGATAACCCACAAAATCTGAACGATATAACTGCCTTTTTTACGGATGGAGAAACAGCTCCCGATAGAAGGTTTAACTACAATTTCAGCAGTTCAAAAATTATTGCTGTTCCTCAAACTCCTTTTAAAACCATGAATATACCAGGCACGGTACAATTGGAAGATTTTGACAATGGAGGTGCAGGCGTAGCGTATGCCGATGCTACTTTTGGAAATTCGGGCGGTGCTTACAGAACCACTGAGTCGGTTGATATTGAGCAAATTGCTGGAGGTGGTTATGCTGTTGGTTGGATAAATTCAAACGAATGGATTACTTATACCATAGATGTAAAAGCCACGGGCATATTTACCGCGAATATTCATTATGTAGCCAATAGTGCCGGAAACGAAGCCATACTGTATGTTGATGGAAATGACAAATCGGGTGTTATTCCCTTCCCAAGCTCGAGTGGAGTGTGGACAAGCAAGAGCATGGATATTCAGCTTACTCCCGGAAAACATATCCTTAAATTTTTTATTAAAAACGCTTCTACCGATTTTAAATTGGATAAAATTGAGTTCAATGAGAAGAATGTTGTTTATCCAAGTAATGGTACCGGCCTTTCTGCAAGTATTTGGTCGGCTGCATTAGCCGGAAGACCTTGGTTTAAAGATTCTATTTGTTCCGAAATTGACCCTGTAATTAATAAAACATGGGCTGATGTTAGCCCCGGTTGTGCGGTTAGAAATGATTTTTGGAATATTCGTTGGCAAGGAGAAATACAAGCACTTTATTCCGAAACACATACTTTTTATCTCACCGTAAATGATATGGGACGAGTTTGGATTAATAATCAATTGATAATTGATGGTTGGAATCCTTCGGCAAGTGGTACAACATTAAGCGGTACTATTGCACTTACTGCAGGAAAAAAAATACCAATAAAAGTAGATTTTGCTGAAAAAACGGAGGATGCTTGGATAAAACTGGAATGGAGTTCACCATCCATGCTAAGAAATATTGTACCTCAAAGCCAACTTTTCCCACTAAATAATCCTAATGGATTGAATGAAATACGAGCAGCTAATTTCTCTGTATATCCCAATCCAGCAACGAATAAATTGAATCTAAACTCAGGTATAAATAATGTTGAAAATATTAAAATTTTTGATTTACAAGGCAGAGTTGTTTATACAAACACCGAACAATTCAGCGGTCAAAAATCTATTAGTATTGGGTTGGAAAAAGGCATTTACTTTATAAAATTAACGGGTAAAGTTCCGTATACAAATCAAAAATTAATTGTTGATTAAAAAAATAAAACGATGATAAAATTGAAAATTCTGACCATTTCGTTTATAATACTAGTTGGTGCCTTTGTTGGTTTGTCGGCAGCACTTGAACAAAAGCAAACTGAAAATGCAACCATTTCGGGCAACGAACAAGCAGCTGATATTACTTCGCCAATAAATAAAACTCTGAAATCAGAAAATGAATTGTTGCGTAAGGGTTTTCTCAATCCGCCCAATGCATCGCGTCCAGGCGTTTATTGGTATTTTATGGATGGAAATATCACGAAAGAAGCCATCACAGCCGATTTGGAATCGATGAAAAAAGTGGGCATTGGTCATGTGCTTTTTTTGGAAGTAAATGTAGGTATTCCGCGCGGAAAAGTTGATTTTATGAGTGAGGAATGGATGGGTTTGTTTACTTATATGGTGCGTGAATCCGAGCGTTTGGGCATTGTCATTTCACTTGGTGTTGGTCCGGGTTGGACTGGAAGTGGTGGTCCGTGGGTTACGGGAGCCGAGTCGATGAAACATTTAGTTCACAGTACAATCCAAGTTAATGGTAATGAAACCGGAAAAATAATTTTGCCAAAAGCTGCGCCAATGAATCCTTACTTTGGAGATGGTACATTTACGCCCGAACTTAAACAACGTTGGTTGGATTATTACGAAGATGTTGCAGTTTTGGCATTCCCAACTCCAATGGGGGATTTTAAAATAACTGATATTTTGGAGAAAGCACTCTATTATAGAGCTCCTTATACATCCATGCCGGGAGTTAAAGCTTTTTTACCATCGTTTGCCGACTATGATGAGCCACAAAAAGGAAATGCAATTGCCTCAAATACAATCATAGATGTAACCCAATACTTGAAATTGGATAGTGTGTTGGATTGGAAAGCACCGGCTGGCAATTGGACAATTATGCGTTTTGGAAGCAGAAACAACGGTATGGTTACTCGTCCCGCTCCACTTCCCGGAGTGGGATTCGAAGCCGACAAATGTGATAAAACATCCATCAATTCTCATTTGGCAAGTTTTACCGGAAAGCTGCTTGCACGAACAGGTATGCCGGATAAAAATTTACAAGGTGGTTTGAAAATGCTTCACATGGATAGTTGGGAAGTGGGCGCACAAAACTGGACTGCCAAATTAAGAGAAG
>JBMOHZ010000404.1:0-2549 GCA_049317585.1 Paludibacter sp. | reverse complement strand
GAAAATAATACGGTTTATAAGTTAAATACTACAGGTTTATCCAACGGAACTAATTTTCAAAATGCTTCAATTGTAGCCATTTCTGTAATTAGCAATACAGAAGGCAATGCCCAATCGATAACCAAAAACACAGTTCACAATATTGAAACGACTGCAACAGGTAAAATTGAACTTTATGGTATCTTTTTCGATGGACCCGATGCCACCGAAGCAATTATTTCAAGAAATTTTGTACATACATTTGTTGTTCCAACTGATGGTTCAACAGGCACCTATTTGCATGGCATTTCGCTTTACGATGGCAGTTACATATCCTCTAACAACATAGTTTACTTAGGTAGTAATATCACCATTGGTTGCTCAATTTGGGGTATATGGACAGGTACTAACGATGCAGGAAAAATATATCACAATACAATTTACTTAACAGGTACTGCTACAAGTGGTACTTCAAACTCGTATGCATTCAGGTCATTAAATTGCCCTTCATCACTCGATTTACGTAATAATATATTGTGGGATGGCCGTGTAAATAATTCGGGAGTAATTTCACATTTTGCCATATATTTAGGCTGCAACACCAATGTTACACTCAATTACAACGATTTTCAATTTGCACAAGAATTTGGCAGAATTGGTGGTACTACGTACAGTACCTTTGCAATATGGAAATCGGGAACTGGATTTGATGCTAACAGTTTAAATACCGACCCACAATTAGTTAATTTGGGTGGAACTCAACCTGTTGATTATCAAACTAATGTTCAACTCACGGGAACCACTTTGGCTGCTATCCCTTCCGATTTTGATAATGTTAATAGAGTAACACCAACAATGGGTGCATGGGAATTCTTTGCAAATCCTGTCGAAATTTGGAATGGTACCACGTATCGAAATGCCTATCCCACATTAAAAGGTGCTTTTGATGTTATTAATGCAGGTACATATACTGGCGATATGATTATTAAATTCCGTGGTAACACTACAGAAACTGCTTCGGCTGTATTAAATGCAAGTGGCAACGGAGCAGCAAGTTATACTCGAATATTAATTTATCCAGCACGCACAGGTATAACTGTTACTGGTAACTTAGCAACACCAATGGTTGAATTAAATGGTTCGGATAAAGTAACATTCGATGGTAGAGTCAATGGAACCGATGCTCCTTACGAATTTACATTTATCAACAATAGCACATCGGCAACTGCTGGCACATCTACATTTAGTTTTAATAATACAGCCACTAGTGATACTCTTCGGTATTGTATAGTTAAAGGTGGTGCCACTGGTTCAGCTACTGGAAATATAATTCTAGGATCAGCATCGGCAGTTTCGGGTAACAATAATAATGTAATTACAAACAATAAAATCACTTCGCTTAGTGATGCCAATCGCCCTGTTAATGTTATTTATTCGGCTGGCTCTGTTGGTTTTGCAAACACTGGAACAAAAATACTATCAAATGAAATTTTTGATTTCTTTAGACCTGCATCTGCTTCGTTTGGTGTAAACATGCAAGCCTACAGTAACGCAACTACCATTTCGGGAAATAGTTTTTACGAAACAACTTCGTTTGCCCCTTCATCTACAGCTGCTTACAGGGTAATTAATATTGATGACACTAATAGCAATACCAACGTTATTTCGTCCAATTTTATTGGAGGTAATGCTGCATCTGCCGCAGGCACCTGGACAAAAACAAATGCGAATAATAACGAGTTTAATGCCATATATATTAATGCAGGCACAAGTACAGCAAGTACAATTGATGGAAATATCATAAAAAATATCACTTACGGCAATTCGGCCAATGCCAATTGGTATGGTATACATGTAGCTGGTGGCGCTCTAAATGTTGGAAAAATAGCAGGAAACACATTAGGAGCAACTACAGGAACTGGATCATTAGCCATTACTAATGCTACAAGTGGAGGTACTGTATTTGGTATTAATATAGCTTCGACTGGTATAGTTCAAGTCGAAAACAACAATATTGGATCTATTACTGCGACCAATGCAAGTACAAATGCCACAAACTTTGTAGGTATAAACAAAACTGCAACTGCGGGTACTACTTCAATTCTTAAAAACACTATTGGTAGTACTGCTACAGCTAATAGCATTAATGCCAGTTCGGGTTCAACAAGCAATGCTCAAACTGTTTATGCAATCGATTCGGATGGAACAGGTGCCATAACAATAAGTGAAAACACAATTGCTAATTTAACCAACGGTACTACGAACACCACTGTTGGTACACGTGGTAGAATAAATGGAATTTTAATAACCGATGGTACAGCTAATACTGTAAATGCCAATACTATTCGCAACTTAACAATTGCAAATGCTAATACGGCGAACGATTTTGAAGTTTCAGCCATTGGTATAAATCTTATTAATACTATTGCTAATAGAACTATAACTAATAATGTAATATACTCACTCAGTAATACTTACGCAAGTTATGCTGGATCAGTTATTGGTATATATTATAGAGGCGCCACTTCGGGTACAAACACTGTAGCTCAAAATTTCATACATAGTTTAAG
>JBMOHZ010000403.1:0-2551 GCA_049317585.1 Paludibacter sp. | reverse complement strand
TCTACTGTTTTTTTGATTGTTTCGGCCGAAATAAAATCGAGAGTATTAGACGAGAGTTTCTTTTTTGCTTCCATGTGGGCATCAAAATTATTTTGCGTCTTCCCCAATATGGTAACTGCATTTAATGTAGTAGCTGTTGGCTCTAAAACATAATTTTTAATAATAACCTCGCCTTTAGTGCATCTGATCGTGTCTTCAATTTTTTTATACCCTACATAACTTATAACAAACACCTGGGTTAGCGCACTATTTACCTTTAGTGAATATTCACCGTTAATACCCGTCAACGAACCTACCGTATTATCTGATTTAAGATAAATAGTAACACCTATTGGCACTTCACCGTTAATATCTGTTACTTTGCCACGGATAACACATTGAGCATTTACGTTCGATAACGCGATGGTATTGAAAAGAATCAGAAAAAATATCAATTTCATCCAATTAACCTTCATTTGTTTACTTTTCATCTGTTGGTCTGAATTTTTACGGGTCACATTCTATTAATCACAATTCACCTGGATTGCAGGTATTGAGAGAAGAATGTTCGCCTGATCGGTTTTTACGAGCCTGTTCCGCAGTGCTATTTCAATTGCCTTTATTAAAATCCTTGTCCTTTAAATAACCTGATTGCACCAATAGCTAGAGGACACTAAAAGACTTAAAGAACCGGCGTGTTTTACACTCCTGTGATACGCTATTTGCACATTGTAAGGGCATTACTGCACAATAGCGCACTTCATGCATTGATTGTATTGTGTTAACTTTAACTATTGAGCAGTTGCAATTGTACAGTTAGTTGTCAGCACAGCTATAAGCCATTAATTCTTAATCAATTTGCGTATCGATTTATGTCCATTCAGAAGAACTTCAATAAGATACATTCCATTAGGGTATGCGCTCAAATCAATTTTGTCGATAAAATCACCCGAACCATTTTTTATTCTTTTCCGTAAAATAACAGCCCCTACGATTGTATAAATCGTATAGTGATTTTCAGCATTGTAACTATCCGATATAATTTGCAGTGAAAATGCTCCGTTAGAAGGGTTTGGAAAAACAGAAACTTTATCGGTATTTGTATTGTTTTGCACTATTGGTTGCGCCAAACCTGCAAAAACAGAATTATAAGTTAGGCTGTTAAGCTGAGTTTCGTTGCCTGTAGGATCTTTAGCTACAAATTGTTCGGTACCGCCATCTGGTTTGCCTATCTGAATATTTAATTCGAAGGTAAGTTCACCTTCGGTAGTGATTTGTGCAATTAAAACTTTGTTGGTTGTATCAGGACCTACGGCACCACTTATACAACTCCATGCGCCATTATTGGTAACAAATGAATTCCCTGCCTGACTGGTAGCATCAAACACGCCTAATTCGTTGTCAATGCCTATTGACGCATATGAGCCGGGAGTGCCGGCAATAAAACCATCCTGAATAGTTAAAGGAATTCCCGCCATCGGATCATCATTAACCAAAATACCATCGGCATTGACAATGGTCGAAACCCCATTATCCTCTGATTTGAGGATTCCAAAATTGCCTGTACATACAGCTCCTGCCGATAACCAGGAATCTAACATTATCGTATTGAACTTTGCCTGCGATTTGGTAAAAGCAGGTGTTACACTTCCCCTGTCCTCGTTATTGAAAAATGAGGATGTTGTTTTGATTAAAAGTGAATGTGTAGGACTGCCATAAGCACTTTGAAACTTATACCCCGCTTTCATATCCACAAATACCCTGTAAGTTACTGAACCAACAGGTAATACCCCCACACTGGCCAAAGAATCATCAGCATCGGATACATAGTATCTTTCCACTATCACATTTTGTAACCCGGTTTGCGCATCAGCATTGGAAAGGCCCAGAAATAAAGCTAAGCCAAACAAAATTCTCTTTGTAATATTTATTTTCATAGTATTGTTTTAACAAAATTTAAAGTTGATTTAATTATAGGTCAAACCCTCAAATTGCATTTCTGCTCCTTTAGGATTTTTGGCTACAAATTGCATATAGCCCCCATTAGGTTTACCTATTTGCACATTTAAATTAAAAGTTAATTTGCCGTTTGTTGTAAGCTGCGCGATCAATACCCTGTTCTCAGGAGTAGGGCCTTTTATTCCACCCATGGCAGCCCACCCACCATCGAAAGTGGAGAAGTTGCTAACAATGCTATCATCGTCGAAAGAATTTAGATCTAGATTGAAAATCCTGAAATCAGGAAGAACGCCATTGGTTAATCCATCCGATTCATCAAAGGAATGGCGGTTTGGGATCAACATGGAACCATCCTTATCCTCCGATCGGGGAATCCCGGTATGAAGCCGTGTAGCAGCTCCCATGGTTATCCATGAATCCAGGGCTACTGAACCCCTTTGAAGTTTTTTTGCATCTATATTAAATCCGGTTTCGGCATAACACTCCGTGTCATTAAAAAAAGTGGTCGAAGTTTTCAGGAATAACTCATGTGTTGGACTTCCGTAAACTGATTGAAGCGTATAGTCCGGCTTCATGTCAATAAAAACCCTGTAGGTAACGGAGCCTTTAGGAA
>JBMOHZ010000402.1:0-2555 GCA_049317585.1 Paludibacter sp. | reverse complement strand
CTACCACAGGCCCTGCTAGGCAACCACGACCAGCTTCATCAGTACCACATTCCAACTCAATACCCGAAAAATTAATTGCCAATTCAGCCATTTATTCTTCTGTTTTGTTGCTTGCTTTTTTAACTTCAACCCACAATTGTGGCGCCAATTTCAGCATGGGTTGATACATGATCGACTCTTTTTTTGTTTCTGTGTTCAAAATACCCACTTTCGAATCCACAGCATTAAATACATTTATCAGCAAACTAATTATTAAAGCATATTTAAGAGCTCCAAATAAACCTCCAAAAAATTTATTTAAACCTCCAAGCGAAATTTGTTCAGCAAGTTTATCAAGCGACCGTGCAAGCACCATCATACCCAAAGCAATAGCAATAAATACAACTACAAACGACAATGGTTTAGCAACTTGTTCCGAAACCGAGAAAACGCCTGTAAGCATAGAACTTGCTATAGGCGAAAGTAATTTTGAGCCGTAAATGCCTATAATAATTACGGCTATTGATAAAATCTCGCGTATAAAACCTTTGGTTAAACCAAAAATAAATCCCAGAAATATTGGAATAACTATCAGGATATCAAGTGTATTCATATGAGTTGGTTTTTAAAGTTTATAAAGTTAATAAAGTAAGTAAGGTTTAAAATGCTATTTTATTTTGCAAAGATAAAAAAAAATGTGGCACAGCTTTTGTTTTATACTCAATACCGGAAAAAAAATCGAAGTTGCAACCTAAGACATTATTTATCTTTTTTAAAAAATACAATTATGAGAACAAGAATTACAAGTCTAATTGCTATTTTAACAGTAGCATTCTCCATACAAGGTATGGCCAGACAACGGATACAGGTAGAAGCAGTAAATAACGATTTAAGTTACTATCTTGACCTGAAAGCAATAGCAAGTATTTTTGGCGATTCACGCGATTTGGAAGATTTTGAACGCAGAATTAATGATTCTGATGCTGAAATATCAAATCTTGACTTAAACGGCGATGGCGATATAGATTACTTGAGAGTGATTGAAACATCAGAAAACAACACACACGTAGTAGTGATACAAGCCATTTTAGACCGAAATGTTTTTCAGGATGTAGCTACAGTAGTTGTTGACCGTGACCGATACCAACGTTCGTATGTTCAGATTATTGGCGATCCATATATCTATGGTAACAATTATATAATCGAACCTGTTTTTTATCATACTCCACGCATACTTTCATGGTTTTGGACTCCTTATTACCGTAGTTGGTATTCGCCATATACTTGGGGTTATTATCCACATTATTATTATAGTCGTCACCAAATGCATATTGATATGTATCTTTCGCATGTACACGGCTGTATCAATTACGACCACTATTACCGATACAACGATAGCTGGAGAAACCACAATGCATATAAAATGTATGGTTCGATAAGTAGAAATGATTACAGTGTACGTCACCCTGAACTGAATTATAGCCGACGTAATACAGATACTTCCAACCGTTACGAAATGGACCGCCGTCACAATAGCGATTATGTACGTTCAGGAGATAGAAATTCGTCGAATGAAGTAAGGTCAAGTTCATCACGTAGCTCAAACGATAATGTATACGACCGCTCGTCACGCACACCTTCGGATGTTCGAAGTCAAAGTGGTAATAGATCTGAAAATTCGGTTCGTAGTACTGAATCAACAAGACCAAGTAATAGTGACGTTTATCGTCCAAGTCGCGAATCAAGTAGCTCAAGTCGCGAAGGGTATACACCAAGCCAACGTTCAACCAGAACTGAAGAAGTATCTAAACCCATTTCACGGAGTTCCGAAAGTGTTAATACAACATCGCGAAATAGTGGCGAAAGTGTTCGTTCATCACGTCCAGCACCCGAAAGTAAAAGTATAGATCGGAGTTCAAGTCAACGAAGCAGCACACCAGCACCATCCAAGAGTGAATCTACTCGTAGTGCGAGTTCAAAAAGCTCTAGTTCACGTAGCGAAGGTGGTAGAAGATAATAAAAGAAAGTAACCTGAGGATTTAAAATAGATTTGTTTGTAATGCATTTAATTTTGCGCAGCCGCCAAACGAGAGTTTGGCGGTTTTTTTTTAACGCGTAGTTTTTCTCCAATCTACTATGCCTTTAATGGCCAACAGTACAAAAATTAGATACTCAATGGTCAATAAATACAAGCCCTGCCTAAAGAAAACAAAAACCGAAACACAATTAACAATAAGCCAAATATACCAATTGTCGAAAATTCGTCGAGTAAGCATAATTTGACCTGCTATACTTGCTATGGCTACAAATGCATCGAAGTAGACCTGCGATGCTGGTTTTTGGAAAATACTGGGAAATAAATGAGGTAATTGTTGGATAATTATACCAACCAAAACACTTGATGCTACAATCAGTAAACCTATCCATAAACGCCATTTGCCCGACAATACAGTTGGTGCTTCTTTCTCCGATAGTTGTTTGCTCCAGATAATCCAACCATAGATATTCGAAAAAAAGAAAAATGCTTGCAAAAACATGCCTGAATATAACTGCACCTGATAAAGTAGTACGAAAAA
>JBMOHZ010000401.1:0-2572 GCA_049317585.1 Paludibacter sp. | reverse complement strand
TTTGAACGCTGTAACAGGAAAAAACTTGAGCGAATCGGTTCACTTAGCTGATTTTCCGTCGTACAACGAAGCTTTAATTGATAGCAATTTAGAAGAATGTATGCAGTTGGCACAACAAGCATCGTCGATGATTTTGGCATTGCGCCGTAAGGCAGATAAAAAAGTACGTCAACCACTTTTCAAAGCTGTAATTCCGGCTTATGACGAAACCACATACAAACAGTTGATTTATATTGCTGACCTTGTTAAAGCCGAAGTGAATGTAAAGGAAATTGAAGTCATTCCGGCTGATAGTGATATGGCGAATTTGGTGAAGAAAATTAAACCAAATTTCAAAACATTAGGAAAAAAATATGGTAAACAAATGAAAGAAATTGCGCTGGCAATGAATTTGTTTGGGAATAATGAAATTAGCGAAATTGAACGCAATGGTAAGTATATATTGAATTTACCAACAGGCGATGTGGAGCTAACTACTGAGGATGTTGATATAATTACCGAAGATATGCCAGGGTGGTTGGTTGCAAACGAAGGGACTTTAACAGTAGCGCTCGATATTACTGTAAGCGATGCATTACTACGCGAAGGTGTTGCTCGTGAGTTAGTTAATCGTATTCAAAATATCCGAAAATCAAATGGATACGAGATTACAGACAAGATAATTATCGAAATTGAAAACAATGCAGAAACTGATGCTGCGGTGAATGAATATGCCACATATATAGCTGCACAAACACTTGCCGAAAGCATTACGGTGGTCGAAAAAATAATCAATGGAATTGCTGTCGACTTCGATGATTATGTAGTTAATATAGCTATCATTAAGGCTTAAAAAATAGTTTGTTAAAATAATTTGAAATCTCGATTTTATTTGTTACTTTCGCACCATCAAATACGAAAAAATTGCGATTCAACAAAGACTAAATGTTTAATCATTTAAAATAAATAAGATATGTCGGAAAAAACAAGATACACAGATGTAGAGCTAGCCGAATTTAAGGAATTAATCACCGAAAAACTTGAAAAAGCTCAGAAAGATTATGAGTTGTTACGCGAAGGTGTCTCAAATGCCGATGGTAATGATATTATGGATACTTCTCCAACATTTAAAGTGTTAGAGGAGGGTGCAGCAACTTTGTCGAAAGAAGAATCGGGACGTTTGGCACAGCGTCAAATGAAATTTATTCAGCATTTGCAAGCTGCCTTGATTCGAATTCAGAACAAAACTTACGGTGTTTGCCGTGAAACGGGAAAGCTAATCCCTAAAGAACGACTTCGAGCAGTTCCACATGCTACGTTGAGTATTGAAGCAAAAAACGATAACAAACGATAAAACTAAAATTCAATCAAATTCGGCAACAGCATAATCAATCTGTTGCCGATTTTGTTTATAGATTGTTTTCAATTAGTAATTTTTTAAATAGTAAATCGAGTTTATGTCTATTACAAAAAAATCAATCCTTTTAATTGCATTGGTGCTGATAATCGATCAAGCATCCAAAATATTTATTAAATTAAATTTTGCATTGGGCGAACATGTTGAAGTGTTTAGTTGGTTTCAGATTTTCTTTGTTGAGAACAATGGAATGGCTTTTGGCATGGAAATAATAGGTAAATTGTTTTTGACACTATTTCGGATTGTTGCAGTAGGAGGTTTGATGTATTTTATTTATAGGTTGATAAAACAAAATGCAAGTCAAGGTTATATTTTGGCTATTTCATTGCTTTTAGCAGGTGCATCGGGAAATATATTTGATTCCATATTCTATGGCCTTTTATTTAGCGATAGCTACGGAATGGCTGCAACATTTTTGCCCGAAACAGGTGGTTATGCAACCCTTTTTCATGGCAAAGTGGTTGATATGTTATATTTTCCGTTAATTAAAAATAGTGCTGGTGAAACGCTTTTCTTTAGTCCAGTTTTTAATATTGCCGATTCGGCTATTAGTGTTGCTGTAGTTATTATTCTGCTTTTTTTCAGGAAAGATTTAAACAATAGTTTGGAAACTAAAAATTCGGACATTGAAAAAAATGCGAACTAATATTCGAACAATTTTTTCAGTTATATTTTTACTGATAATTATTTACTCGTGTTCTAATCGCCCGAGTGACGTGTTATCGCACAAGGAAATGACTCATTTTCTGATTGAACTTCATAAACTTGATGGAGCTTTGGCTGCAAAAGGGCTTGGAACTACCGACAATCGCGAAAATATTTATTATTACAATGCCTTACTTCAAAAGGAAGGTATTACCAAAGCTGAATTTGATTCATCCTTAGTTTGGTATGCTAAAAACCCAAAATACTTCGAACGCATATATGTTGATGTAATAGAAGAACTCACCAAATTTGAAGGAATTGTTAAAAGTGGCTATTTTCATCCTGTTGATTCAGCTTTACTCCGGAATATAAACGAAAATGTTTGGCCGATGACTCGTACTAACTTTAAACTTACAAAAGATTCAACTCCTTCACAAATTAAATTCGCTTTTCATACAGGTCGGTTGGCATGGGGTGATCAATATAAACTTTCGTTTTTGCATAGAGCTGGTAAAAGCAATGTTAGCAAAA
>JBMOHZ010000400.1:0-2573 GCA_049317585.1 Paludibacter sp. | reverse complement strand
CCTCACATTGGGGTCTTCCACCATGGTTTGCTCCAGCACGGCAATACTTGCCACCAAAACAGCGTTTATTTTCTGACAAGCGGGCGGAATCCACAAAAATGGTGTTAACTTGTATGCACTTCCCTTATTGTCGGTGGTCGAAATGGATGTTCGCCATTGCCAATCCTGCCGTTTTGCTTGTTGGGAATAAGCCGAAAAGTGGTTGGCTATTAAGCTAAAAATAAAAAATAAGGCAATGATTTTTTTCATAAAAGTTGATTTTTTGAAATAGTTTCTGATTTACCTAACAAAAATAAAGCTTCAAAAATCAACTGAATAGGATATTTGTTTCAAAAGATAAAACTATTGTAAAATCACAACTATTTTGTGGCGCCAATTGGAATCCATGCAGGATTTTTCGAAGGTACGAGCGTTGGTTTAGCTTTGAGAAAGCCCATTTTTATCAAAAACTTATCAGCTTCTCGAATAGCCGAAACAACTTCAACTTCAGGCGCTTTCCACTTAACACACACAAAGGCATGTTTGGTGTTGGGTATTAAAATCAACTTACATTTATTACCGGCTTTTTTCATAGCTTCAGTAAATTGTACGGATTGTTCAGGTAAAATAACTGTATCGTCGGTGCCATGCAAAACCAAGGTTGGTGGTTGGTTTTTATGCACATTATAAAGTGGTGAAAGCTTTCGGGCAAGTTCAATTTGCTTCGAATTTGGAATTTGACTTTCGGGAGTTGGCTTTTTATCCAACGCAGCGCCACCAATAATTCGGTTGATAAACGGACTAGTTGTAAAATCGGAAAGCGGGTTGTACAACACCATCGCATTGGGTATAGCGCTTATTTTCAAGTTTTCGGTCGGATCATCAAAACCATCAATTGTTCCCAGACATGAAGCTAAATGTCCGCCAGCCGAATCACCCATCACTATGATTTTATCTGGGTCAATGCCTAATTCCTCAGCATGTTCACGAATATACCGAATGGCGGATTTACAGTCGGCCAAACAATCAGCGACAGTAGCACTTCCATCGGCTTTCACTAAGCGGTAATGTATACAAAATCCCACCGTACCACGACTTGCAAAATAACGGGCATGTGGAAAAAATGTTTCGGTTATTCCACCTGTCCATCCACCACCATGAATCCAAACTACTGCCGTTCGATTTTTAGTTGCTTTTGTATCAGCGGGTTTAATGTAAAACAATTTCACTTCTTCATTATTCACTTTTTTGATAACAATTTCTGTCATTGCAGGGCCACGAAGAAGCGAATCCAGTGAAATGGTTTTTGATTGAATATTGCCAACGCAGGTGACAGCAAAAAGCAATAAAACAAAATTAAATCTCAAAATTGAATTTCTAAAAATTATCATAAGAGTACGGATAATATAAGCAATCAAAAATTATTAATGGATAAGTTTATGTCGTAAGACATACCCTTGTGTGAACTTTTAGAAAATATTTTCAAACCACAAAAGGCACATAAATATCAATAAAAACAGTTTAGATTCAAAACCTTACGGTTTGTTAAAGTTCACAAAAGATTTAAATTTCTATGTTTTCTTATGTGTCTTATGTGGTTAAAAACAAAATGGTTAGGGGCTTTACAAATCAAAAACCACCTTTCCATCCCGAACCAATTTCACATGAGTTCGTTTATCATCTCCATTTATAAAAGTAAATTCATCTTTTTGATCACTCCAACTTACGGTTAATCGGGTTCGATTTTCGTTCCATTCGGTAACTGGCTGTTCCTCACCATGTAAATACGGAAAAAGTAATACTTTGAAATTTGAACCCATGCTGCGCAACGGAATGACCAACCGTTTAATCGGCCCCATAGTACGCAGGTAAAACTGGTGCATGTCTTCTGTTTTTAAATTTTCGAGCACTTCCAATCGTGGGTTGGGTTCCAAATTTGGACGTGGCGCAAGGGCTTTATCAAGCACACGTACCAACAATTGCGGATTTCCTTTTGTTGGAATAAATCGTCCAGCACGCCATTCTCCTCCAGCTGAATTATCAACTTCAGTTACATCTCTACGCATACGTTTATCACCCAATACAATGTCGTATTCACCCGCTTTTCGAAGGCCTGTAATTGTATTAAAACCTAATGCCTGACTAGTTGTTTGCATTTCCACGGCAGCCAATTGTTTAATATCAACTAATTCAATATCCATGGGCATAGGCATGTTCCATTCGTAAAGTCGTTCCTGATTGTCTTTTTTCAAATCGTCTACAATCAGTACATAGCTGTGTAACCCTTTTACCAAACCTGCTGTGCGAAAAGCATATTCAACCGGAAAATTCTTCAGACGCATCGGCCAGCTGTCTTCGCCCCAATATAGCGGATTGGTTTGTAGGTTTCCGCTATACATTTCGGCTACTTTTCGCAGCGGGTCACGTTCAGGTTTTTCGTTGGGATAATAGGATATCAATTTCTTAGCTGCATCAGCATAAACTCCGGTTTTCCAACGCGGCGATACATCTTTCCCGAGCATCATATCAGCAACCGGACTTTTCAACCACATCCAATCGTAGCAATATTTTGTATCAATTACACCAAAAGTAGC
>JBMOHZ010000399.1:0-2577 GCA_049317585.1 Paludibacter sp. | reverse complement strand
TGAGTCTGCTACTGATGATGATGAGTCTGCTACTGATGATGATGAGTCTGCTACTGATGATGATGAGTCTGCTTTTCACGAAAGCATACAGAAACATACAACTTCAAACCCTACAATTTCAAATACATACAGTTTTATTTTGAAATGCTATGCCTTTTAAAACCTTAATCGGAGTATAAGAAGAAATAAAACAAACCTGATTAACTTAAAAAATTGCTTTCTTTTTGCTTGTTGAGGAAGGTAGATTCTGAGAAGTAGAGTTTCCCATTGGGGAAATCTGCTTACTCGAGGTGGAAAATAAATGGAAATTTTCGCCCACTATACTGCAACCTTTAAACTCTATGGTAATTTGTTGGTTGATAACTTGCTTCAATGAGTCGTTCAGCATTTCGTTTAGAACCGTCCCGTTGTTCACGGCAAAGCTTAGGTCAGGTTTAAGCACAGTAGCTGTTGCTCTTAGCCTAAATCTAAATAATTTTCCACTGATAGCTTTTAATACCAAAATTAAGCTATTCCCCAAGTTTTGCTTGTGAGCCCATTTTTTTCGTAAATTAAATTAAAAAAAAGCCCACATCAGTTGATGCGGGCTTTTTCGTATGTTTGATGTTTTTTACTTCCAGTTCACTTTCACATTTTGTGTGGCAATAGAAGTTTTAACCCTTACTAAATAAATAGCTGTAGATAAATCTATTTTTGTGTTGAAAGTATTGCTTCCGCTTAAAATGGATTTAAATACACAGGCGCCAGTTAAAGAATAAACTTCAACTTGTTGTATTTCTTCTCCTGTTTGAGCAATAATATTTAATTGTTGGTCGTTTGCAAACACTTTAACATCAGAAACAATTAAAGGAGTGTTTGCGTTGCCGAAGCGAATAAAAAATCTGCCAATAATCACTTCTGAATTAAAATCAAAATCATAAGAAGTGTTTTCGGTAAGACTAATCAACTTTCCTTTGGTACGATCTTCCAGATAAACCTGCTCACCGCTTTCCATTGCAAAAGCAGTTAGTTTTGCCTTCGAACCATTGGCAATAAATATCCCAACAGGAATTACGGTGTTGGTATTCTCAAGCGTATTGATAATTAGTTTCTCTCCACTAAGCGATTGAGTATACATTTCAATTGGCAAGCCATTGAACATCTTTTCAGAATCAAATTCTTCGAAAGAGTTCTTTGCATCAGAGTTCTTGCAAACCGCCAATTCGTCAGAAGAAGTTTCAGTTTCTACTTTTAAACGAAGCAGTATTTCTGTATTAGAAGCATCTTTATAGAAGTTTGCAGTAGTATGAGTAAGCGCAGTTAGTGGAAAAGATAGTTTTGGAGCAGTATAATTAGCTTTCACGAAGAAACCCTGGAAAGGTGCAATAAAACCAGTTGTTCCTGCAGGAACCCCTACCCCATTCGTCGAATTGTAGGTTCTAAAGTAAGAAGCAGTAGCAATTGGAGCAAGAGTTGGATATAAAGTATTATCCCAAACATAAAGGGTTGTACCAATGTTAGTCTTTTCAAGTAAATTCCAATTCAAATAAGAAGTGTATGGGTTTGCAACAAGATTCCAACTCTGTGTTGGGAGTGTACCGTTATACATCAAAGAAACTGTGTTTAAACAAGGAGTACAAAAAAGTGTACCCGACAATGAAGCAGTAAAGTTAGTATTAGGTTTCACAGCATAACCAACTCCAGGCACTAAACTAAAAACAGGAGAAGTCACTGCTGCATTCCAATTGGTTCCATTGATATAAGGTTTCAATTGCACACTCCCAGCAGAAGGAGTAAGATTAGCTAATGAAGCACCCAAATTTTTATTAAACGGAGAGCCAAACAAATGCCATCCGCTATTCAAAGTTCTTTGTGAAGTTGCACTTAAATTACATGCATTATAAATAAAAGATGAGCCTGAAGCAAGTACAAGACCACTAACACCAGCATTGTTAACAATGGTTCCACTTACAGTAATCTTACTGCAACCAGAAATGGTTAAGCATTTACCTGCATTAACAGTAAGGTTATTCCCATTTCCACTTATGGTAATACCTGATACATGCGAACAATTATCAAAGGTGATATTCTTATCAATAACAATTGTCCCCGAAGTTAATACAATATTTTGTCCGTTAAGTCCGGCATCAAAATTAACAGTTCCACCAGTTTCAACATTAGCAATTACGTCTCTTAAAGAACCAGAACCTGCATCGTGATTGTTAGTTACGATTGGGCTTAATGCAGAATTAATAGCAAGACTACCATTATAGAAGGAGATATTGTAATTACCAGAAGTGCTTCCACCCGGAGTTATGGTGTAGTTGCCAACAATAATTGCTGTAGTAGCATTTCCACTAAAAGCCAATGTTCCACCTAAATCAGAAGCGCCTTCTCCAGTAACAAAACCATTGTATGTCACGGTAAATGGGCTATATCCAAAACCGTCATATGTTTTAGATTTGTTATCAGCCGTAATACTTAAAGGTTTAAGGTTAACGGTCACACTAAATCCGGGAGAATAGGTTTCAGAACAGACGCCACTTTTAAGCAATGCTCTGTAATACCAAGTACCGGCTGAAGTTGGTGTTTCAGAAT
>JBMOHZ010000398.1:0-2616 GCA_049317585.1 Paludibacter sp. | reverse complement strand
TCACGATTATTTCCATCGCGGTAATTTTCGTTTTTACGGTACACGCCGTCCAACAACCACGACCATTTTTCGTTTCCCAAGCCCAAAGTAAGCAATAGATTTTTACTTCGCGAAATACTTTCGTAGCCAAAAGCAATGGACGCAAATTGAGCCTGTGCCGTATCCACAGCAGGTTCGAGCAAAGTCATATCCACAGCTCCGCCAATGTTACAACCTGTATTACAACTACCTGTACCTTGCTTTACAGTTATATTTTTGAGGTTGGTTGGTTCAATATACGATGTAACGGGGTCCATTTTATCGGTACAAGCTCCAAACATGCGCATCCCATCGATGGTTACATTCAGCTGACCACCCGAAAATCCGTTCACTTGAGGTTCGAGCGCATAAGCTCCGCGCTTTATTAGCGACAAACCATTCAAACGTGAAGTTATATTATCGAGCGTAGCAAACTGATTGGTTCGATAAAAATCAACTACATCGTTGTTGTTCAGAGGCAACGTTACAGCCACTACCAGTTCGTGTAATAAAACGGTATCGCTCACATTTTTTTTAAGCTCCTGAGCCGAAATTGAAACTGAAAACAATATTGATAGAACGAAAAAATAATTTCTCGACATAATTGTTTGTTTATAGAAGTTGTCTCAAAAGAGTTTGTTGAACGCAAATTACGCAAATTCACACAAATTTCATTGTTTCACAATTTAATAATTTGTTCAAATATTGTTATTTATGATTTGTGAAAATTCGCGGTTTATTTGCGTAATTTGTGTTCAAGTTATTTCTGAAACAGCCTCTTTGAATAAGGCTTTAGTTACTTAAAATGTAATTGTAAAAGCAGCGTTTGTCGAAACCGGAGTTCCCTCTTTTTTCACCACCACATTTACTTTCCACTCGCCTGTCATGGTAAAGTTCACTTTTCCTTTGTAATGTCCATTTCCTACGTGAGTAGGGTTCACATTGTTAGGCGAACCGTGCCCCATGCTCGGCATTTCGGGCGTAATTTCAATGGTATAAGTTGAATCGGCAGGCCAGCTCATCATGCTTGCTTTGCGGTGAAGCGTAAACTCAATGTCGTTCATTCCCACTTTTGGGCTTGCAGGCTCAACCAACGACAAAACCAATTTTGAAGCATCTGCGGTTGTTGCTGTAAACACACTCATAACCGCTGTAGTTGGGCTAGCAACTACAATATCAAAACTTGCTGTGCCTTCTTTATCGTTTTTATGATTGTGAATCTTTGTGCTGAGTTTCCAAGTGCCACCCATGCTTGGCATTACAAATGCTACCACACCCGGAAACACACCATTAACAGCTGTTTCGTCAGGGTTTTCAACAGGACAGGCATGTATCATTGGCATTCCTGTTGTTTGAGGCATTGTCATTACAGGCATAAATTGAATATGCGCATCTTTAATTGTATCAGCTGGGTTTATTGAATCAAGCACCACAACGGTGAGCTTATTATAACCCATAAAAAAGGCTTTTGCACCCCAAACCTCCACATTTGCCGAAGCTCCCAAAGCATATCCTTCGGTAAGTTTAGTCAGTCCTTCGAGCGGATTTACAGGAGTTACCACTTCTTCGTCGCACGAAGAAAAAATGCTAATTATGATAATTAGTGAAAGTATATTTGAAAGAATTGTCTTCATTTTTTTAATATTGTCTTTTAATTATTTTATACGATGATTGCACATGTAGGTAAAGCTTGATTACCGACATGCAAAAGAATGAGTTGCATCACAAATACTAAATAAATGGCTGTGAAACAAACTCTTAACTAAAGTATATCGCTAAATTTGCGGAGGTACAAAAATGAATGAAACGCATCGTGTTTCGAAAATCGTTTCGGGGTGGATAGGATAATTGAAAGAAAATTCAGTTGCACTTGGTAGTAAAGAACGAGTTTGTAAATACTCTTTGGTTTCTTTTATTTGAGGGATTTTAGTTGAGTTTTTTTCGTTGGTTGTTTGGGTTTCGCGTGTTTCATTCACTTGTTTCACCTGCTTTTCCATAAAGCATTTTCCTTCGCAGCAACTTTCGGGCACCTCTTTGTTTTCGCACAGGTTTTCGGCAATATATTCTTTGAAAAGCGCATACTCAATGTATGGAATTTCAAATCTAAATATATTGAAAATCAGGATTACTAATAATGAGATGGAATATATCTGATACTTCATTCAAAAGCTAGTGTCAAAATTTAATAATTGCAAATATAATTAAATTTCGGACAAACTTCTGTTTTCGGACAAAAAATGTTTTCTAAAATGGAATGTTATGCTATTATTTTTAATAATCCCTATTTAATACTGCAATTAATTATTAAACTTCAAGCCCACAAAAACTGTTCGAGGTAGGCCTGGTCCATAAATATAACCGGCATCGCGCAAAGCACCTTGGTCCAAGTCTTTTTGGTAGGCATTAAATGCATTTTTTATACCGCCGCTAAGTTGTATGGTAACGCCATT
Source organism: Paludibacter sp. (assembly GCA_049317585.1). Taxonomy (GTDB): domain Bacteria; phylum Bacteroidota; class Bacteroidia; order Bacteroidales; family Paludibacteraceae; genus Paludibacter. The sequence goes on along the minus strand of JBMOHZ010000398.1, from coordinate 148 downwards.
AAGCTTTATGTCGTAGGAGGCTTTGAGGTTCAAATCGAAAAAGGAAGGAGTTTGTTCCATTTTGTCAGCTGCTATATAACCCGCAAAGTGAGGAGCTAACATAGAGCCTGTATAAGTTCCAGTTGCTGAGAGTGCCCATTTTGTGGTT
>JBMOHZ010000397.1:0-2637 GCA_049317585.1 Paludibacter sp. | reverse complement strand
GAATGTCCAATGCATCCAAATCCTTATTCGGGTTTTCTTTGTCCACCTCCACAAATAGGGGCGATTTCCCCTTTGTGCCTTTTCCCATTGGGCTGTATTGAAATTCCACACCATCGGTTTTCAATCCTTCCACAAATTCGAGAAATGCGGTAGTTCCCACTACAACCAAATTTTCGGGTGTATCCAATGAATGCATTTTCCGCAATCCACGACCAATGGTTTGTTCGGGTAATATCTTGGAATCGGCACCAAACGGTCGTAAACCGACGATTGTGGTTACGTTACGCACATCCCAACCTTCGCGAAGCATTAAAACAGATACGACTGCTCGGTATTTGGAGTGTGCTTTATCAATATCATCAGCCGCTTTGCGCAATTGCTCCAACTCTTCTTTGTCTTTTTTAGCAGTCGTACTTTCTTTTATTTCACCCGAATTATTGGTATGGATAGTCAGTACAGCATTTTTCATTAACGGATAATTCATTTCCAAGAATGCAGCAGCTTGGTCGGCTTCTTTGGTGCTCATTGCCATTATAAAAAGGATAGGCGTTTTGTGGTTTTTCATTTCCTCGTATTGCTGTTCCCATTCCAAATAACCCAATTCCATAAAGTCGCGGTAACGCTCCACAAAATCGCTGCTTTCTTTTTCTTTGAGCTTTTGGCGCGATGCTTCGTCGGGCAGTACCGGCGATTTCACTACATTTTGCTTAATGGCTTCCACCAACGGATAATCGCAGATGGTTTGTACGAAAATGGCTCCGTTATTGTGTTTTGGTGTGGCCGTAAAGTCGGTTTGGAGACTAATACCCCGATTGTTTTTAAGTTTCAGTTTGTTGCTAATATCTTCAATGCTCTGAAACCACGCCAAGGATTTGTCGTGAATGTGATGTGCTTCATCATTTAATATTACAAGGTCTTTCAGTTTGTCGCTGCGGAGTATTTTTCCCAAATCCAAGCCTTTGGAAGTGTCGGCATCGGGTTTGGGTTTTACACCCAAAAAAGTGGTTTCAAAATTTTGTTCGGGGTCTTCGTTGAAAAAAACGCGATGAATATTGGTGAGAAAAATATTTCCCGATTCGGTAATCGGTTTCAGTTCGTCCTGAACGTGTAGGGTGAGTTGAAAGTCATTTTTCCAGTCGCGGTCTTCGTAACCATTGTCGGGAATAAACGGTTCTTCGAAAAACATTTTCAACCCGCTGAAATCTTTCAATATGCGGTTTAACACAATGATATTGGGCACAATAACCAAAAAGTTTTTCGACAGTGAGCTGTTTTCTTCGTATAATTTATGGAAATACGACCAAACCAGTGTCAAAGCCAGCACTTTTGTTTTACCAGCTCCGGTAGCCATTTTCACTACATAGCGCGTCCAGGTTTCGTCGAACATACCTGTACTAACACGTCCGGATGAATCAAAACGCATCATTTCGTATTTATCGTGCGCTTTTGCAACTTCGTACAAATAAATAATAGATTCAACAGCTTCGCGCTGCGAAAAGAAAAAACTGAATTTGGCTTGCCCGATAAGATGTTCCTGATTGAACCAAAAGTTGAGCAGTGATTTTGAGGTTTCGGATGCTCCTTTATAGTTGTCATCGCGCCATTTGGCAACCGCCAATCTGATTTTGTAAACCAATGGAGGCAATAGCATTTCATATTTATTCTGAAATGCAGCTAATTGGCTTTGCGTGGGCGCCCAGCGTTCGTTGGGCGAAAGAATGCGAAAAGGATTGTGTAACAGCGGGTCGTTCATGGCGTTGGATTTGGGCGTCCCGCCATTATTCCGATAAGTTTTTAAAGTCCCGCTTTATAGATGCAAAAAAGCGTGGACAAAATCCTTACCCGCCTTCGAGGCCCTGAGAAGCCCACTAGAAATGATAAGTCAAAAGCCCACGCCGTTAGGCGCGAGCATTTGCTGACTTATTCTATTTCTAGTTCGCTTAATGAAATTTCTCAGGTTTCGAAGGCGCGAACAATAGCAGAATGCTATTTAATTAATATTTTTGAAATGTAGAGACGTGGCATACCGCGTCTATACGGTGATAATTTTGTTTTTATTCTTTCAATTTTTGAATTTTATTGTTATTTAAAAGCGATTTCATTTGTAAAATCGCCATTTTATTTAGTTCCTTTAATCGTTCCGATTGAGTTAATTCTTTGTGAATCAACACAGCATTCATACTTTCCATATTAGATAAAACAACCAATTGCTCAATAGTGGCTGCATCACGTATATTTCCTTTTGATTCAGGGTTTTCTGTTCGCCATTGCTTAGCTGTTTTTCCAAACAATGCTACGTTCAATATATCAGCTTCATTGGCATAAACAAAACTAATTTGCATGGAGGTTAATTCAGCTGGTATAAGGTTTTCTTTAATTGCATCCGTATGAATTGTGTAATTTACTTTCGACAAAGTACGTTGAAAATTCCATTCCAATTTAAGGCGGTCATTTTCGTCGCTTTTTAATCGTTGATATTCTTTTACAAGTAACAATTGAAATTTTGGGCTAATCCACATTCCAAAATGAAATGCAATATCTTTGTGTGCATAGGTTCCGCCGTATCTTCCTGCCTTTGCAGTTAGTCCAATAGCGTTGGTTTTTTCAATCCACTGCTTTACAGAAAGAACAAAGTTA
>JBMOHZ010000396.1:0-2637 GCA_049317585.1 Paludibacter sp. | reverse complement strand
TTTTTTTGAGAACCATACCCAACTACAACTAATTCATCCAATTTTTTTGGTGTTTGTTCCAACGAAATTCTCATATCAGCATTAGCTTTCAACTCTTCCATCTTTGGCTCATAGCCAATGTAGCTAATACGTAATCGTGCATTTATTGGTGCTTCTAATAAAAATTTTCCATTCACATCTGTTACAACCCCAATAGTTGTTCCAGGAATAATTACACTTGCCCCAATTACAGGTTGCCCTTTTTCGTCTAATACCACGCCAGAAACAACTTTTGATTTATTGACAACTTGTGGTTCGGCGTTTTTTTTTGTAATTATAATTGTTTTGCTATTAAAAACTGCCTGCAAACCTTTAGGAGTTAATACAGACTTCAATATTTCAATCAACAGTTTATTTTCTTCATTTAAGGTAATATCTTTTTTATCATCAATCAAAACATCACGATATACTACTGTGAAATCAGTTTTCAATTCAATTTGTTTAATTAAATCCTTTACTGTCGCATTCTCTATTTGTAGTGATATTTTTTGGTTTTGGGCAAATATTAAAGACCCTAACAAAATAAATAATGATAATAAACCAACTCTTAAACCGTTAGATTTCAAGAACGTGAATTTGTTTTTTGTGACCACCATAGTATTTTAATATTTTGAGAAAAACGTAAATCTTTTTGTATTATAACTCGTAATAAAAGTTTAATTATACAACACTATTACCGAATCACCTTTATTGCTGTATTTTATTTTATATTGTATAGCAAAGGTTTCCAGCACAGTTTCCAAATTTTCTCCTTTAAATGCACCGCTTATCAAGTCATTTTCTATATTAGGACATTTGGAAATAATTTTCACACCGTACCATTCTTCTAGTCGTTTTACTACAATACCAAAACGTTCGGATTTAAATTGAAACTTATTATCTTTCCATGCTGTTTCTACTTCATTATCAGTTGCTTCTATCTTTATCGTTTTTGTCATAGTGGAATAAATTGCTTTCTCGTTTGGTTTCAACAGATAATCCTGCGACAATTCTGAGCCGGTCAACTTTATACTTCCTTCTACCAATGATGTTTCAATAATATCAGAACCCTGACGGGCATTTACATTAAACGACGTTCCCAATACCTCTACTTGTATATTATTTGCCGATACAATAAAAGGACGGCTTTTATCTTTTACAACCTTAAAAAACGCTTCACCTATCAATTTTACTTCACGCGTGTTGTTTTCGCCATTACGATAAATCAACTTACTATTGGAGTTCATCCATACTTTCGATTGATCTGGCAATGTAACTTGCGCCCTATTGCCTTGTTTTACTGTTACTACAAAATCTTTTTCAGATTTCACTGTTGGCTGAAAAACATATAGTACTGCCGATAAAATAATAACAAAAGGAATAACCACTGCAGCAAACCGGTTCATGCGTTTACGGAATAACCGTTTTTTGTCATACTCCACATAAAAATTGAGTTTCGAGCGAATATCTTCCTTGTCTTTTTCGGTCATTACTTCCAAATTCATATCTTCGTTCCATTCATCCGAAAGTAGGTTTTTGAGTTCCTGCAAATCTGATTTGTTCAGGGCGTGACGCATTTCCAAAAACTCCTCTTTGCGGACTGATCCATAAAGAAACTTCTTGTAAATTATTTTAATATAGTTTTCCATTTTCCTATTTGTTAATTGTTACACGTAAACAATTGATTTTAGTACTATTCAAATTATTATGCTTTAAAACACATTTCAAAAATCACCAAGAATATTAAATTATATTTTACAAGTTCTGTTCTGAGCGTTTTCATTGCTGAAGTAAGCTGATTTTTAACTGTTTGTTCCGATATCTTCAACTCCAGAGCTATTTCTTCAATACTTTTCCCATTCTCACGACTCATTTCAAAGATTTCCATTTGTCGGTGTGGCAATAAGTTTTTGCACAGTTTCAATGCTTTCAAAAAATCATCGTAGAAAATTTTCTTTTCAATGGCATTGTCGCCCAAATCGGCATTTTCCGAAAATTCAATATAATCCTGGAACTCAACCTTATTTATTTGAGCCCGAAACATATCAATCATTTTATGGTGCAACATAGTAAATAGCATAGCCTGTAGCGAGCCTTCTACCGATAAGGTTTCGCGCATAGTCCAGAGTTTTAGAAATGTTTCCTGAACCAAATCATTGGACATTTCGCGCGATTTAGTATGCACAAAAGCAAACCCGTAAAGTTTGTCGGCATACATATCATAAATTGCATTAAAAGCCCTGTGTGAGCCATTGCGCAATTCCTTAATATAGGATTTTAAGATATCAAATTCCATTAGGTGTGATTTTAAATGATACACGTTAGATATTTAAGAAAGTACTATTCAAAAAACTATGTTTAATAGCATGTTTTTTCGGAGTAAATAGATATTTCAATAATTTTTGTTTTACATACACAAATGTAGACTATTATCTTTAAAAATATCCTAATCACAACAAAAAATCACCCCACAACACAGCAATTTTTACTTGCTTTGTTGCGGGGTGTTTACATTTTACCTTAAAAAACTAACTTGTTAAACTAAACCTGTATCCTGTTTAAATGGACTCTGAACGCTATTTAATGTTTCGCCAGGTCCTTCTGGTGGACTTGATGCTA
>JBMOHZ010000395.1:0-2648 GCA_049317585.1 Paludibacter sp. | reverse complement strand
AACAATAAAATTGAATCTGATAAATTTCATTCTTTAAAATTAAAATAATGATAAACCAACTTATCAGCTTAAACCTTGCTTTATCCATTTATCCATAGCTGCAGCTGCTTTTCTTCCATCGCCCATTGCCAGAATCACAGTTGCCCCACCACGAACTATATCGCCGCCTGCAAATACAATGGGTACAGCACTTTGCATTGTGTCGTTGTCAACAACTATTGTCCCCCATTTTGTAATTTCAAGTCCCATAACTGATTGAGGAATAAGTGGATTCGGCGATACGCCTACACTCACAATGGCTTCGTCAATTTCGATAGTTTCGGTTTTTCCGGGTACTTCTACAGGTGAGCGTCGACCCGAAGCATCCGGTTCGCCCAATTCCATTACCTGAAGAACCATGTGCGTTACTCTACCTTGTTCGTTGCCAATAAATTCTATTGGATTTCGCAAAGTCATAAATTCAATTCCCTCTTCTTTAGCGTGATGAACTTCCTCCAGACGAGCAGGCATTTCTTCTTCCGAACGACGATAAGCAATAATGGCACGATCGGCTCCAAGGCGTTTAGCAGTACGAACTGAATCCATTGCTGTATTTCCCCCACCAATAACGGCTACTTTTTTACCCAGAAAAACAGGAGTGTCCGAATTTGGACTGGCAGCATCCATTAGGTTTACGCGGGTTAAATACTCGTTGCTCGACATAACACCCACCAAATTTTCGCCTTTTATGTTCATAAAGCGCGGAAGTCCAGCTCCACTGCCTACAAATACACCTTTAAAACCATCAGCTTTCAGTTCTTCAATAGTAATGGTTCGTCCTATAATACAGTTGGTTACAAATTTAACGCCTATTGCACGTAGGTTGTCAATTTCAACATCCACAAATGCATTTGGCAAACGGAATTCAGGAATTCCATATTTAAGTACACCTCCAATTTCATGCAAAGCTTCAAAAACAGTTACATCGTAGCCCATTTTTGCCATATCGCCAGCAAATGATAAACCGGCTGGACCCGAACCAACTACTGCAATTTTCATTCCGTTGGCTTCAGCCACAACAGGGATAGAGATATTGCCGCTTTCGCGTTCGTAATCGGCAGCAAAACGTTCCAAGTGACCAATGGCAACCGACTCTTTTTTCATTTTCAAATGCACACACTTTGCTTCACATTGTTTTTCCTGTGGACAAACACGTCCGCAAACTGCAGGTAGTGCCGAAGTTTCTTTGAGTGTTTTGGCAGCTTCCAGAAATTCACCTTTTTCGATGTGTTTAATGAATTTTGGAATATAAATACCTACCGGACAGCCCTCCATACAGGTTGGATTGGCACAATCGAGGCAACGTTTTGCCTCTTGCATAGCTTTTTCGGCAGTTAAACCGTAGTTTACCTCTTCGTTATTTGTACAACGCACTTTTGGATCTTGTGCGGGCATCTCAATGCGGGGTATGTCGGTACGCTCTTTTGCTTTCATCGAGTTACGTAACTCAGCACGCCACGGCAGGGCTCTTTCTTCAGTGATATTCATTTTTTATATTAATTAACGCCAGAAGCGCATTTCATTTTTTCCATATCTTCTCTCTCAATATCTTTATATCCTCCAAGACGCATCAACATCTCATCGAAATCAACTTGGTGTGCATCAAATTCTGGTCCATCGATACAAACAAATCGGGTTTTTCCGCCAACCGAAACACGGCAAGCACCACACATGCCTGTTCCGTCCACCATTATGGTATTGAGCGAAGCCAAAGTTGGTACTTCATATTTTTTGGTCAGAAAACTTACAAATTTCATCATAATGGCTGGTCCAATAGTTACACACAAGTCCACTTTTTCACGATTAATAATCGATTCTACACCATTTGTAACCAATCCTTTTGTTCCGTAAGAGCCATCGTCTGTCATTATAATTACTTCATCCGATAATTCCTGCATTTGTTCTTCGAGTATAATCAAATCTTTGGTACGGGCAGCCAAAACTGTTATTACTCTATTTCCAGCTTTTTTCAAAGCGGCAACAATAGGCATCATTGGAGCAGTTCCTACACCGCCACAAGCACAAATTACAGTTCCAAAGTTTTCGATATGCGTCGCTTTTCCCAGTGGCCCAACCATATCAGTTATAAATTCACCTTCAGCTAAATTACAAAGTTTTGACGATGAAACACCCATTTTTTGCACTACCAACGTAATAGTGCCTTTAGTTAAGTCGGCATCAGCAATTGTTAAGGGAATGCGCTCGCCTTTTTCGCCCACTTTTACCATCACAAAATGACCTGCTTTACGCGATTTTGCAATGAGTGGTGCTTCCACTTCGAACATGATTACGTTTTCCGAAAAATGGACTTTACGAATGATTTTATTCATACTGATTACTATTTTATTATTAGTGTGCAAATTTACAAAAAAATTGCAATAAAAAAGCCAATTTGAGAGTAAATGCTCAAACCGGCTTAAATGCTTTTCAGAATAGCGAATTTTAATAGCGCGATGACACTACATTCCAATCAACTATTTCCCATAATGCAGCTACATAATCGGCACGACGGTTTTGATAATCAATATAATAAGCATGTTCCCATACATCGAAAGTAAGTAATGGAACCAAACCACGTGTAATTGGATTTCCGGCATTACTTTCTTTCG
>JBMOHZ010000394.1:0-2680 GCA_049317585.1 Paludibacter sp. | reverse complement strand
AACGCTCGTAACGTTTATTCTGCAGTATGTATTGTTGATTGCTATTTAATATGCGTGATAACTCCACTTCTTTATCTTTAATACGCTGAATAGCATCGTTACGTGTATTCGATACCTTACGAGCAAGTGCATATTTTAAATTTATTTCATGTATTTGACGCGTTTGCTCGGGAGATAATTGTAATTCTACTTGCATTTTCTCAGTTTGTTTCAATGCTTCTTGTTCAGGGCTACGTTCGGGTGCAATGCTACTCTCCTGACCCACAACGGAATTAGAAGACACAAATAAGAAAAGTAAAAGAATAAATTTATAAAATTGCATAGTAAAAATAGAGTTTTGTCACCACTATATCGAACAATCACCGTGCCATAAAGTGTTAAACTTAAAAACTTTACAATTAGAAGCCTATTTTTGGGCTTCTAAAAACAATAAGATTTCATTTACGTTTAATTGGTGATGATTCAATTTTTCTACAAAAGTAACAAAACGCGTATTATAAGACAAATTTGATTGAAAACAAAATAAATAAAAACACATGAGACTTACAAATTCAATTTTATTCTTAATTCTATTTACTACTGGATTATTTGCTCAAAAATACAATGAAAAGCTTGCTAAAAGCTATGGTGCCGACGATTACGGTATGAAACCTTACATCCTTGTAATTCTAAAAACAGGAAACTATGAACCCGTAAATAAAGCTGAAAAAGATTCACTATTCAAAGGTCATATGGCTAATATAGGACGATTAGCACGCGAAAACTTACTAACTGTGGCTGGTCCATTGGGTAAGAATGATAAAAATTATCGAGGAATTTTCATTTTAAACGTAAAAACAATTGAAGAAGCTCGCAAATTAACTCAAACCGATCCGGCGGTAAATTCAGGATTATTGGATGTTGAGTTTTACAATTGGTATGGAGCAGCAGCTTTACCGGTATATTTAAAAACTCAAAAACGAATTACAAAAAGTAAGATTTAAAAATGCATTTTTATACCATAAAATATTTATCTTTGTACTTACAAAATGCAAAACACAAAAAAATGACACAAATACAAGATAGAATTGAAGCATTGCGCTCAGCAATGAAAAAAGAAGGTATTGCAGCCTGTATTATTCCCGGCACCGATCCACATGCAAGCGAATATATAGCTGATTATTGGAAGGAACGCGAATGGATAAGTGGTTTTGATGGATCAGCTGGCACAGTGGCATTTAAACTCGATAAGGCTGGATTGTGGACTGATTCACGCTATTTTCTACAAGCATCTGAACAGTTAGCTAATACTGGCATAAGCCTTATGAAACAAGGTTTGGCTGATACACCCGAATTAATTTCATGGATTTGCAGTGAGCTAAAACCGGGCGAAAAAGTTGGCGTAAATGCTCAAATGTTTTCGGTAAATGCATATAACGCTATGAAAAACGAACTAACGGCTAATGGTATACAATTAGTATCGATTGATTTAATGCAACTTGTATGGACAGAAAGACCCGAACTACCACAGCATCCGTTTTATGTTTTTGATGTAAAATACAATGGAAAAAAGGCTAGCGAAAAATTAATATCGCTACGTACCGAAATGGCCAAGGCAAATGCCGACTATGTGGTTTTATCTGCACTGGATGATATTGCCTGGCTTTACAATATTCGCAGCAAGGATGTGACATATAATCCAGTAGTTATTGCTTATTCGGTAATAAGTACTCAAAAAGCCACCTTGTATATCGACGCAAATAAATTGACTCCCGAAACAAAAGCCTATTTAACAGCCGAAGGCATTGAAACTGCTGATTATTTGTCAATTTATACACAATTAAAAGATATACCGCAGGGCAAATCGGTACTGATTGATGGTGCAAAATTAAACCAATCATTAAAAGAAGCTTTACCAATAAACTGCTCGTTACGTAATCAAATGTCGCCAGTTTTTAAACTGAAAAGTATTAAAAACCCAACCGAAGTGGAAGGTATTCGTATTGCAATGATAAAAGATGGCGTAGCTTTGACCCGCTTTTTTATGTGGCTCGAAAATAATTTGGAAAGTGGAAAACTTACCGAAATGTCAATCTCAGATAAGTTATACGAGTTTAGGAAGGCACAGGAAAATTTGGTTGGTGAAAGTTTTGGGACTATTGCAGGTTACAATGCGCATGGAGCCATTGTACATTATCGTGCTACCGAACAATCAGATGCAACTCTTAAACCTGAAGGCATTTTATTGCTCGATTCGGGTGGTCAATACCTCGATGGCACTACCGATATAACACGAACAATAGCACTTGGCGAAGCCACTCGTGAACAAAAAAGCGATTTCACATTGGTACTTAAAGGACATATTGCACTCGCAAAAGCCATTTTCCCAGCGGGTACTCGCGGTTCACAACTCGATATTTTAGCACGTAAAGCATTGTGGGACATGGGACTAAATTACGGACATGGCACCGGACATGGAGTTGGACATTTTTTAAATGTGCACGAAGGTCCTCAAAGCATACGAATGGATGAAAATCCAGCTATTTTGCAGGCAGGAATGATTATTTCGAATGAACCAGGTATGTATCGAACAGGTGAATATGGAATTCGTACCGAAAATTTAATTCATGTAATACCAGCAACAACTACCGAATTTGGCGAATTTTTCGAATTCGAAACACTAACATTATTCCCTATCGAC
>JBMOHZ010000393.1:0-2682 GCA_049317585.1 Paludibacter sp. | reverse complement strand
AAAGAACTCGAAATCCGCAAATGGTTGTCGAACTCGCACTTGTACAGTTCGGCTTTTGTGGTTGATATATTTGATTTAATCGACGGTATTCCTCAAAAATTTGTCCTTACTGGAGCCGGCTGGGGGCATGGCGTGGGGCTTTGTCAAATTGGCGCCGCCGTTATGGGCGAAAAAGGCTATAAATACGACGAGATTTTGATGCATTATTTCAGAAATTCAGAATTAAAAAAAATATACTAAAAATGGAAAAGAAAAAATCACCATGGGCATGGGTACCTTCGTTATATTTCGCACAGGGAATACCTTATTTTCTGGTAAATATGGTGCCAGTTGTAGCGTTTAAGGATATGGGCGTAAACAATGCTGACATTGCCCGCTATACCAGCCTACTTTATTTACCATGGGTTTTGAAAATGCTTTGGGGGCCTTTTGTCGACACCAAATCAACAAAGCGGAATTGGGTATTAGGAACACAACTTGTAGTGGCTGCACTATTTCTGGCTTTTGGTTTTGCATTGCAATTGCCAAATTTCTTTCTGATTACCATGATTATTTTAGGCATTATTGCTTTTACTTCAGCTACTCACGATATTGCAGCCGATGGTTTTTACATGATTGCTTTATCAGACCAACATCAAAGTTCATTTGCTGGTATTCGAAGCACCTTTTACAGAGTATCTAACTTTTTTTGCAACAGTTTTATCGTTTGGTTTGCCGGATACCTTATTCAACATTCCTATTCTCCTGACAAGGCTTGGACATTTGCTTATAATTTTGCCGCCATTCTGTTTGCGATGGTTTTTTTATATCATAAATTTATTTTACCAAAGCCTACACAGGACTCAATTATTCAGGAAACTGCAGTCGATAATTCAGCAGAAAAACCATCTGCAAAAGAAGCTTTTGTTTCATTCTTTAAACAACCGGGAATTATTGCTGTCGTTATATTTATACTTACGTTCCGAATGGGTGAAGCATTCCTGATAAAACTGGCTGTCCCATTCTTTAAAGATGCACGCGAAATTGGCGGAATGGGCTTTACAACAGAAGATGTGGGCATAATTTATGGCTTTGGTGTATCAGCCATTATTGCTGGTGGAATATTAGGTGGCCTTGTTGTTGCAAAATACGGTTTAAAAAAGCTGATTTGGTACATGGCTCTTATCATTAATATTCCAACTATCGTTTACAGTATTTTAGCATTTATTAGACCAGAATCCATTACCACAACTGTCCCTTTAGTGGCAATAGAGCAATTCAGTTATGGTTTTGGTTATACAGCATTAATGATATATATGATGCAAATTTCGAAAGGTCAGTACAAAACTACTCATTTTGCCATTGCTACTGGAATTTCGGCTTTAGGAATGATGATACCCGGTTTTTTCAGCGGCGATTTGCAAATGAAAATTGCAAATATGTTCCCAAGTATGGGTTATCAATACTTTTTCTTATTGACTGTTGTATTGGGAATTCCGGGAATAATAACTTTATTATTTGTCCCACTGGAAGGGAAAAAGGATTAAGACATTAAAGCAAAGATTTATTCCAAATAAAAAACGCAAGTCATTGATTGGCTTGCGTTTTTTGTATTTGAATAAATTATTTCCTGTTCTTAATTTCCTCTTCCGTTTTTACACGTTGTCCGGGATTTTCTTTCGCTATCTGCTGCATAATTTCTTCGGAATAACCAGCCCGTATAATGCCTGGTGGTATATGAAACTCATTTTGCATGAACTTACCGTCTTTCTCTTTCTTAATATTGCCATCCATATATTTCACCAACAAATATTCACCTAATTTTTTCCAAGCAGCCGTTGAGTTTTCGGCTTGTGTAAGGCTAAATGAAGTTAAGAAATTACGCGCATCGGCTTCGGACATATTTACAGCAGCTTTATCTACAGCAGGTACAAATTTTTGAAAATCCGATTCCCATTGTGATTGAACCACTTTAATATCTTTCATCATATAACTGTATTTGCCGTATGCAAAATTGGCTACCTGATTGTAAATCCAAAACGCTGATGTAGGTGAATATTCCAGTAAATTTCCATTCTTGGTACTATAACAATTCGGTACGCTGTTTATACCGCAATACATAGGCACAAGTATATTACTTGCCGCATCGTCCACCCCAAACCAATGTATGCCTCCAATATAGTTAGGTAACCAACTGCGCATTTGGGATACAAACACAAAACCCGATTGCTGTGTAGCCACTGGACGTTCGTGCATATATTCAACTCCGTTTACTTTGAATCCGAGTGGACTATGACGCAATTTACTGCCAAAAGGAGCAGCACAAACGCCTTTAGTCATATCAAACTCAGTACCTTCGTATTGGTTGCGCATGTATTCTTTCATTTTTTGCGCATCAACTTTAAATGTAGGTTTTATCCAAAGTGGCATACGTTGTGCAGTTTCGCCTTTTACATAACTAATGTATTTGTCCATGGCAGGATCTACTTGTCGGAAAAAACTCCAAACACGTGCCTCGCATATACGTAAAGCGCTGTAATCGAGCGGTGCATATACATCCGAGAAACTAAATTCAGAGTTGCGACCTTTAAAATAACCTTTTTCGCGGGCAAAAAGAATCACATCTTCGGCATAAAGGCAATTGTTTTTATCGTCGAACGGAAAAGTAGTGATACGCGCTTGGTTGGCATGCCCCGAAACACA
>JBMOHZ010000392.1:0-2710 GCA_049317585.1 Paludibacter sp. | reverse complement strand
CAACAGAGCATTTCAAAGCTATTTTCAGAATGGTGGGTTGCCCGAACATTTCAACATAACCGACAAACGCGCTTGGCTAAGCAATTTGTTTCAGAAACTTTTTTTTGGCGATTTAATTGCTCGCTATCAAATTCGAAACGATTTTGCACTCAAATTTCTTATTCGTAAGTTAGCCGAAAGTGTAAAACAACCTGTTTCTTTCACCCGATTAGCGAATTTAGTTTCGACTACTGGAAAAAAAGTAAGTACCGATACGATTATCGATTATATTGGTTATATAAATGCAAATTGGATATGTTTTGAAATCGAAAATATTAATGCCAAATTAGCAGCCAAATCTTCAAATAAAAAATATTATTTTAGCGATAATGGATTATTAAATTTATTTTTGATTGACCCAAATACAGCTTTGCTCGAAAATTTAGTAGCTATTAAACTTCAACAAACTTTTGGTATTGAATTTTATTATTATCAAAATGGTGTAGAAGTTGATTTTTACATACCTGAGAGCCAATTAGCCATACAGGTTTGCTATGATATTAATGACGAAAAAACCCGTAAACGCGAAGTGAATGCGTTACTGAAGATGGCTAAACAATTTGAAAACCTAAAATTCATAATTATAACCAAAGACAATTCGGAAACAATTGAAGTTGAGAATCAAAAAATAGAGGTGATACCTATTTGGAAATGGTTGTTACTACAATAAATTTTTCAACTACGATCTATGTAATTGGTGCAATAACTTATAACTTGTAGCTACCTACTCATAACTCATAACTCAAAACTCCCCTATGCTCCTCACCATTATCACCATAAACTACAACAACGCAGCCGGTTTGCGCAAAACCGTTGAAAGCGTGTCGACGCAAACGTCTAAAGAGTTTGAATATATCATTGTGGATGGAGCCAGCACTGATGGAAGTGTTGATTTTATTCAAACTTTCAAACTTTCAAACTTTCAAACTTTGAACTATATTTCAGAGCCCGACTCCGGCATTTACAACGCCATGAATAAAGGAATTCGATTGGCAAAGGGAGAATATATTCATTTTTTAAATTCGGGTGATTGGTTGGTGGATGAGTATGTAGTGGAGAAGATGCTAGAAGAACTTAAAAATTATGAGTTACGAGTTTCGAATTCAGATTTAGAAGAGACTTTAGATATTTTGGTTGGAAATGTAATTGCTATACGTCCTGATGGTAAAGTTCGCTATAAAACAAACAACAATGGTCCTGTTTCGTTATATACTTTTTATCGAGGAACAATAGAGCATACTTCGGCTTATATTCGTCGAGAACTTTTCGAAATGTACGGCTTGTATGATGAATCACTTAAAATTGTTTCAGATTGGAAATGGTACTTACAGGTTGCGGGCTTAAACAATGCAAACGTAGAATTTACCAATGTTTATGTAACCTATTTCGATGCCACAGGCATAAGTAGCACCAATTTGGAGTTAGACAAAGCAGAACGACGAAAGGTGCTCGAAGAGTTAGTGTCAAAGCCAATATTAAGCGATTATGACCAATACCATTTTGATATAGATCAAATGGAACGTATCAAAAAACATCCATTACTATATAAAATTGTATGGTTTGTCGAGCGTGTGCTGTTTAAGTTCGAAAAATGGAATGTAAAGTATTGGAGTTGGAAAACGAAATAGAGAATTGTGATTGTAAATCCAAAATAATAAGTTTATCTTTGCTTATTGAAGACAAAAAATATCCATGATAAAATCTCCAACAATTATCTCACTCCCAAAGATCACTGACCCTCGCGGAAATCTATCTTTCCTCGAAGGCAATAATCATATTCCATTCGAAATAAAACGTGCATATTGGATATACGATGTTCCAGGTGGTGAAACACGTGGTGGACATGCTTTTCGCGAACAGCAGGAGTTTATTGTGGCTATGTCGGGAAGTTTCGATGTGGTAATAGATACAGGAAAAGGGCGGAAAAAGAAATTTTCGCTAAATCGATCATATTTGGGATTGTATGTGCCGGCTGGCTGTTGGCGTCAAATGACAAATTTCTCCACTAATTCCATTGCCTTAGTACTTGCTTCAACGCATTATCACGAGAGCGATTATATTCGTAGTTTCGAAGATTTTCGTACCTTTGCATCTCAGCCTTCAGAGCTAATTACTGGGCTTAAATTGAATAATTTACATTATTCAAATCCATTATTCGATGCAGTCAATACCAGTGTTCACGATTGCAAAGTAATAGAGTTGGACAAAAACCATCGCGACAAAGGCAATATCACTGTAGTTGAAAATGGAGATATTGTTCCTTTCGATATTAATCGTGTATATTATTTATACGATGTGCCTGGAGGCGAAGAGCGTGGAGGTCATGCACATAAGGACTTGTATCAGTTGATTATAGCGGCAGGTGGTAGTTTTGATGTGGTGCTTGACGATGGAAATGAAAAACGTATAGTTCATCTCAACCGCCCTTATCAAGGACTTAAAGTTGTTCCAGGTATTTGGCGCGAACTTGTAAATTTCTCATCAGGTTCATGTTGCTTAGTTATGGCTTCGCATAAATACGATGAGGGGGATTATATACGTGATTATAGCAATTTTAAAAATTTTAAAGCAAATTAAAAATATATATGCAACAACTTGTTAGAAATGTAAAAATTATTGGGACTGGATCTTATGTGCCCGAAACAATTTATACAAATGAGTATCTCGAAAC
>JBMOHZ010000391.1:0-2712 GCA_049317585.1 Paludibacter sp. | reverse complement strand
AATCTTTAAATATTTTTCTCGGTAAAAAGTTTCAAAACATTTAGAAACCGATTTACAAAAGTACGAAAAATTTGCAAAGGATAATTTTTAATAAAAAAATATTTTGTTGAAAAAAGTATTGAACTTTTGAGTATATTTGCACTGCTAAGAATAAAAGAAAATTTGATGGACAATTTTATCGTATCGGCTCGAAAATACAGACCTTCAACATTTAAGTCAGTTGTTGGACAACAAGCACTTACTACTACCCTTAAGAATGCCATTTCGGGAAGTCATTTGGCTCACGCTTATTTGTTTTGCGGCCCACGTGGAGTAGGAAAAACTACTTGTGCACGTATTTTTGCCAAAACCATCAATTGTCTTAACCTCACAGCCGATCATGAAGCATGTAATACGTGCGAATCATGTGTAGCTTTCAACGAACAACGGTCATACAATATTCACGAATTGGACGCAGCTTCGAACAATAGTGTCGACGATATTCGTTCACTCATTGACCAAGTGCGTATACCGCCACAAATTGGCAAATACAGTGTTTATATTGTGGATGAGGTTCACATGCTATCGTCAGGAGCATTCAATGCGTTTCTTAAAACGCTCGAAGAGCCACCTGCACATGCTATGTTTATTTTAGCAACTACCGAAAAGCATAAGATTATTCCTACCATATTATCACGTTGTCAGATTTATGATTTCGCACGTCTGACAGTGGCCGACACAGTGGCTCATTTGCAGTACGTGGCTAGTCAAGAAAATGTGACTGTTGATATAAATGGATTAAATATTATTGCTCAAAAAAGCGATGGAGGTATGCGCGATGCCTTGTCTATTTTCGATCAATTGGTTAGTTTTTGCGGAAACAACATTACTTATCAGGGAGTTATCGACAATTTGAACGTGCTTGATTATGAGTATTATTTCAAATTAGTTGAAGCTTTTTTAGTTGGCGATGTTAGCAAATCGCTCCTTATTTTCAACGATGTACTTAACAAAGGCTTTGATGCACATCACTTTATAACTGGATTAAGTTCGCACCTCCGCGATATTTTGGTAAGTAAAGATGCTGCTACGCTAGAGCTGCTCGAAGTGGGTAATGATATTCGGAAGCGATATGAAGTACAAGCCCAAACTTGTAGTGCTGAGTTTTTATTTATGGCTTTAAAAATTGCGAACGACTGCGATTTGGATTACCGTATAAGTAAAAACAAACGTTTATTAGTAGAGTTAGCTCTTATTCGGTTATGTCAACTGAATGATGAAAAAAAAAAAGCTTTCTAATTGACGAAAAAACAATACCGATTTTAAAAATCAATGTAGCGGCTGATAATCCTTTCGAAACCTCTGAAGCTAAACCTGATTTACAAAAGTCCATTCAAATTAAACCAACTGTTACAACTGAACCTGAACCAGTTGTAACAAATAGTGTCGTTTCGTCGCCTAAACCTGCACCAATTGGAGTGCGGCCGCAGTCAATTTCGATCATAAAACCAAAACAAGTTGAAGTAGCAAAAACTGAAGCAGGGCAAAATGAAATCATAGAATTGATTACTACAACTAATGCATTTACCGACGAAGATTTTATAAAAGCCTGGAGTACATTTATTAACACATTGCCCGTTGAGAAAAGAGTAGGATTTACTAACCTCGATTTACCTATACGCAAATCGGATTCGAATTTTGAAGTACTTGTGAATAATGTAATGCAAGACAATGAAATCAACAGACTTTTATCCGATGCCGTTCAATTTATCCGCAAACAACTTAGCAACACTAACATTAGTATAGCTACCAGAATAGCCGAGGAAAGCGAAGTTCAGCGCAGCCTTACTCCCGAGCAACGATACAACGAAATGGTTGCCAAGAATCCACAATTAGAGCAATTTAGAAAAATGCTCAGTTTGGAAATTGATTAATTATTTATACGTCACATCCATGTGATAATCCCATTTATCAAAATAGATATTTCCGCCACGCCATTCGAGTTCGCCACGCTGAAAATCGTATGGTTCGCTTCGAAAATATTTTTTAGGAGGTTGAAATTGGGCTGCAATATCGTCGTTCACAATCATGCGGTAAGCATCAATCCCTGTTAAATAAAAGTTCTTAATTCGATGATCGTCACTTTGCATGTATTGAAACGACATATCGAGAGGCACCCAACCCGTACCTTCGTAATACACTTCGCACCAGTCGTGTAGGTTTACTTCGTCAGGGTGCAACATCCAACCACTTTGCCAGCGTACGGGAATACCTTTGTAACGCGTC
Source organism: Paludibacter sp. (assembly GCA_049317585.1). Lineage (GTDB taxonomy): Bacteria > Bacteroidota > Bacteroidia > Bacteroidales > Paludibacteraceae > Paludibacter. Next base: position 447 of record JBMOHZ010000391.1, on the reverse strand, counting down.
ATGGACATAAATAAAAATGTTTGCATACCACAATCGCCTTTACGATTATCAAGCACATAATTAGGTATACAATTCATAATTGAATACTCCTGAGCACCCGACCATATTGTATTATTGCAAATATAACCGTAAATTTTCCGCACAATTTCAAGCGGATTTTGTTCATTGCCAACAACTTCATCAGTCAGTTTTCGTATGTTGCTATTAAAAGTAATATGTGGTAGTTGCTCACGTGTGTACGTCTTGTAAAGCAACGACGATTTTTTATAAGGTAAAATTGTAATATCAGACATATTGAAATTTTGAGCAAAGGCAGTGAAGCTAAACTTGATATTAAATACCGTTGGTTTGTCTTTTACGGTTTTTTGTTCGAAATAGATACTACGGTGAACATTTTCAGTAGATGCAATTTTATAGCAGGAAGCATTGCACGAAATGAATTTTACA
>JBMOHZ010000390.1:0-2719 GCA_049317585.1 Paludibacter sp. | reverse complement strand
CCAATGTTGGCGGAAGCAGTTTTGGAGTAACCAAAGTAAAATCGATAGATCAAGTTCAACCTGCCATAGCACATGCTTTTGCCGAAGGCGACGAAGTGATGATTGAAGCATTTTTGGCTGGTACCGAAATCACCTGTGGTATTTACAAAACAAAAACGAAATCGCAGGTTTTGCCTGTAACAGAAGTGGTTAGCGAAAATGAATTTTTTGATTACGATGCCAAATACAAAGGCCAAGTCCAGGAAATTACGCCCGCTCGCATTAGCCCCGAACTTACCAACCGTGTACAGCAACTCACTTCGGCCATTTACGACATACTCAACTGTAAAGGAATTGTTCGAATCGATTATATTATTTCCGAAGGCGATGTCATTAATTTATTGGAAGTAAATACTACTCCTGGCATGACTGCAACTAGTTTTATTCCCCAACAAGTGGCCGCAGCTGGCTTGGACATTAAAGATGTAATGACTGACATAATTGAAAATGAAATCATTTAACGAAATAACGCAGCTCGTAACTACCGAAATTGAAAAACTCGACTGGACAATGCAGCCTGCTGGTTTGTACGAACCTATAGCTTATGTACTTGCACTTGGCGGCAAACGCATAAGACCTGCGCTTACATTAATGGCTTGCAACCTTTTTAACGATGAAATTGATAATGCAGTTGCTCCAGCGTTGGGAATTGAAGTATTTCATAATTTCACACTGCTTCACGACGATATTATGGACCGAGCCGACATACGCCGCGGTCGCCCTACAGTGCATAAAAAGTGGAACGACAATACCGCCATTCTTTCGGGTGACGTTATGCAAATAGCAGCTTATCAACTTATTGCGCAAACTCCAGCTGCACATTTAAAAGCTGTACTCGACTTGTTTTCGACTACTGCTAAAGAAATTTGCGAAGGGCAGCAATATGATGTTGATTTTGAAAACCGCGATGAGGTTTTGGCTGACGAATACCTCGAAATGATTCGACTAAAAACGGCTGTTTTGCTTGCTTGCGCACTCAAAACGGGTGCAATTATAGGTGGTGCAAATGCAGACGATGCCAATGAGTTATATCAGTTCGGAATTAACCTTGGTTTAGCATTTCAATTAAAAGATGATTTACTCGATGTTTATGGCGATGAAGCCACTTTTGGAAAAAAAATTGGTGGTGATATCCTCTGCAATAAGAAAACTTTCATGCTTATTAATGCTTTAAAACTCGCAAAAGGCGATGATTTTGAAAAACTTAGCAAATATTTGAAAAAAAGTTTTCAACAGCCTGAAGATAAAATAAAACTTGTTACTGAAATGTATAACAAGCTGAGTGTTAAAAAAATATGCGAAGACAAGATGATATTTTATTTCAATAAGGCAGTCGCAAATCTCGATAAAATACAAGTAAATGAAGCTAAAAAGCACGAATTGAGAAAATTAGCCACAAAATTATTAGACAGAAACGATTAATTTTTTTATCTTTGTGGGCATAACATTAGAAATTCATAATTCTTAATTATTAATTCTTAATTAATTTATTGTTTATGCCCTACCGCCGACTTCCAAATACCGACCAAGCACGTTTACGGGCTCTGCGAACAGCAGTTCAAAATAGCGAGAAACAAAACTATAGCACACAAGTAGTTAACTACAAAACTATACTCGAAGCCCGCAATTACTTAAATGTTTTTGAAAAACAATTGGTACAGTATCAACATGCGTTGGACAATCAGGTTTCGGCCAATAAACGTTATCAACAAATAGTTCACAATGCCCGCCTTTATATTTCGCACTTCATACAAGTTTTAAACTTAGCTGTAATACGTGGCGACATTAAAAAAGATCATAAACTATTTTATCAGCTCGATCCAAACAATCATACAGTGCCCGACCTATCAACCGAAGCTACCTTGCTACAATGGGGAAAAGCCATAATCAGTGGTGAAAATGAGCGTGTTCGAAATGGCGGATTACCTATTTACAACCCTGCAATTGCAAAGGTTCAAGTGCATTTCGAAGTTTTCAAAGAGTACAAGTCAACTCAAAAAATGCACCAATTATCCACTAATCGCAACTGGGAAGATTTAGTAAAACTACGCGAAAAAGGAGATGGAATAATATTGGATATCTGGAATCAAGTAGAAGCAAAATTTAAAGACGATAAACCATTCACCCGCTTAACAAACTGCATAAATTTTGGACTCATTTTCTATTATCGCAAAGGTGAAAAAGAACTCACTCCCGCCGACGATATAATTGAGCCAACAGAAGCAGAATAAAATCAGCATGTGAGTGTGAGTTTTAAAAGGCTGCGAAGAGCGAGGGTTATTACGCTTTTGTTTACGAATGAATTGGATTCAAATCTACCGACAAGCCCAAAGCAGCAGCAATACGATAAAAAGTAGATACTTTAGGTTCTGTTTTGCCAGTTTCAATGCGTGAGATATATGATTTGTTCGAGCCTACACGTTTAGCAAGTTCATCTTGTGTAAGATGTGCATTTTTACGTGCATCTTCAATAAGTTGTCCTGTAAAAAATGCTTGAGCTTGTTCCGTAAATTTTTCTCTCGAAGCTGTCCCAACTACGCCGTATTCTTTGTCAAGTGCTTCGTTCACAGTTGGATAATTCCTTAACTTATCCAAATTAATTTTTTTTCTATCTATCATATTCATAAAAAGTCCTCCATTAGTTTTTGTGCTATTACGAATTTGTTGTTCTTCTTTATTT
>JBMOHZ010000389.1:0-2723 GCA_049317585.1 Paludibacter sp. | reverse complement strand
TATTTCATCGCGGAAATGTTTCATAAAATATTCATGAATAGTCAGAATGCGTTTATTTTCTGTATTAAAACGTTTATTGATGTATTCTTTACTTGCCAAGGGAATTAGGTCTTTACTTTTTCCAATCACATCCATCAGTTCCAAAAACAAAATATAACGATTAAAACTGCTTGCATAAGGCATTTGAAGCAAAATATTACTGGCTTCATTGAGTGTTTCTCCTACAATACGAAGGCCTCTTTCCGAAAAAGTTAAGGCGGCGGAAGCATTACTAAACTCACTCAAGGCGAGCATTTCTTTTCCTAATGTAGCATCGGTAAATTGCAAATACACCATTTCGAGTTTGCGCGCGTTGGTTGTAAATTGTTCTTTATCAACCACCCAGGTATGAGGTATGTTTGGAGCAACAAAAACCAAATCGCCTGGATAAAATTCGTCCAACGAATCGGCCACAAACCGCTTGCCTGTACCTTCGGTAATAAAGCTTATCTCGTAATAGTCGTGATAATGCCAGTTGATATTTTCCAGATTATCTTGGAAAATACCAACTTTAATAGACGGTTGTTGCGGATTTGTAATTTTCTCTGGAACTTGGGACATTTTCTAATTTCTTTGTCTTTATTCTTATGTCTTTGCTCTTTGTTCTAAATACAAAATAGTGTTTTTTGTATAATTTAAAACTAAAATGTCAATATAGCACCAAAAGTAGTGAAAATTGTTGTAGTATACTAACTATTACTGCATTATTTTTGCAACATTCCAACGAAGATAAAAAATCGAAAATCAATAATCATAATCTATTTACAAAAAAACAAGTATGAACGAATTATTAGTACAACTACTCGAAGTTGTAGAATTGGGAAAAGCCGACCAAAAATCACCTTTTCCACCACAGTTGAAAGGACAGGACGGTGCTTCGGAGTTAGCATCTAAAGCCTTAGAAGCAGGAGTAAGTCCACAAGAGATTCTTGAAAACGCTTTGATTCCTGCAATGGATAAAGTAGGAAAGAAATTCTCCGAAAATAAAATATTTGTTCCACAAATGTTGATGTCAGCGCGCGCAATGGGAGCTGCTATGTTGGTGTTGAAACCATTTTTTACATCAGGCCAAATCAAAACCAAGGGAACATTTATTATTGGAACGGTAAAAGGTGACTTGCACGATATTGGTAAAAACCTGGTGGCTATGATGGTGGAAGGTTCGGGTTGGTCAGTAATTGACCTTGGCGTTGATGTTCCTGCCGAACGTTACTTGGAAGCTTTGAAAGCGAATCCGGGTGCAGTAGTTGCTCTATCAGCTCTTCTTACAACTACTATGGTAAATATGGGTGAGATTGTTTCAGTTATCAAAACTGAACTTCCTGATGCTAAAGTATTTATTGGTGGCGCACCTGTGAATAATGAATTCTGCCAAAAAATTGGAGCTGATTTTTACGCACCCGATCCACAGGGCGTTGTAGAATATCTAAACAAAATAGCTTCGTAAGCTAAATCCCTAAATAACGTAGTTAAAAAATATCCTTTTCTTGTCCTTGATTTCAAGGATACAGGATATTTTTTGCCAAGACTGAAAAAGATTATAGCGGTTTAAATTATTGAATAACAACATTATATAAAATATTTACAGAATGATTAACATGAAAAGTTGGATTGCCCGACAAATTGAAAATAACACAAGAATTTCGATTCCAATTATGACCCATCCGGGCATTGAAATGATTGGGAAAACGGTAAAAGATGCCGTTCAAAGTGGTGAAGTACATGCACAAGCTATTAAGAAATTAGCTGAAATTTACCCATCCGCTGCTACAACTGTAATTATGGATTTGACATTGGAGGCCGAAGCTTTTGGTTGTCAGATTGAGTTTCAGGAAAATGATATGCCACACATTTTAGGGCGATTAGTTACAACTGCCGAAGAAATTGAGAATCTGAAAGTGCCCGACTTAAATGTCGGTCGTATGCAGGAATATTTGAAAGCAAATAAGTTGACCGTGGCAATGGGTATCAACAAACCTGTGTTAGCAGGTGTTATCGGACCATTTTCGTTAGCTGGTAGACTTTTCGATGTATCTGAAATAATGATGGCTTGTTACATTGAACCGGATGCCATACAAATGCTACTTGATAAATGTACCGAATTTATTATCAATTATTGTCGTGAATTGAAAGCGATTGGATGCTCGGGAGTAGTGGTGGCTGAGCCGGCTGCCGGACTTCTATCCAACGAAGATTGTCAGATGTTTTCATCAGAATACGTGAAACGTTTGGTTGACGAATTGCAGGACGACACCTTCACAATTATACTTCACAACTGTGGTAACAAAGGCCATTGTACCGAAGCCATGCTTTACACAGGTGCGGCTGCTTATCACTTTGGGAATGCTATTGATATGGTTGAAACGCTTGAATATTGTCCAAAGGATAAACTAATTCTGGGAAATGTAGATCCGGTTGGTGTCATTAAAATGATGAATCCAGCTGAGATAAAATCATTTATCAGCGAATTGTTAGAGAAAACAGCTAAGTTTGACAACTTTGTCCTTTCTACCGGTTGCGATTTACCTCCACATGTGCCAGCAGCAAACGTAGAAGCATTTTTTGAAGCATTAGCTGAGTTTAATCAGAAATAATTGTAAATAGTAAATGAATAAATTGTAAATCTAATATCATGAAGTACAAAAGTCTAATCATCAACAATCCCGAAGATTTAATGTTTGGGA
>JBMOHZ010000388.1:0-2732 GCA_049317585.1 Paludibacter sp. | reverse complement strand
AGAGCCATAAGATTCTAGTGGAAGGGTAAGAGTAATTCCGTTTTCGTCCTGCGTAAATTGAGTGCATAGTGTTGTTTTACCGCTTACAGCATCCCACAGTTGTGGTTGCTTGTCAAAAACCCTGAATGTACAGGTTATTTTTTCGGCATTTAGATTTTGATTTGCAACAAAATAAATATCTTCAGTTTCACTTTTTCTATGGTTGAAAATAATATCAGCATTTTTCAGATCTGATTTGTAACTAAAATCTGGCTTAATGGCAATTTCATTTAAAACTTTTTTAATAGGAATTCCAAAATATATAGCACCCTTACCCAAATTATTTTTCACTATTTTTTCACCATCAATTTTCCCCCAAATTTCGTCAATTAAATTTCTGGTTTCTACCTCGCAGTTTGGATAATTCTCCAACGTACTTAGTTTTTCTGGTCGTTTTCCGTACACAATTGCACCTTGTTGCAACAGATTTTTCAATGCTCGCAATAGTTTGGGTGATACTCTATTTTGATTTGGTGGCAGTATTAGAAGTTTGTAGGAAATTCCATTTGGAAGGAATAATTGGTGGTCTTTTACCGTCAATCTAGAGGTTAGAGTAGCCACATCGCACCCATCCCAGGCATAACCATAAGGAGTAATATGACTAAACTGTCCTTCAATTTTATTATATCCTTCGGTAACTGATTTTTCCATAACCGTATCCTGAGCATATTCATAGGCCATACTTATGCCAATATCTTCACCCGAAAAGGCAAGCACATCTGCTTTTGGTTTTCCTTGTCTCAACAAATAATGACAGCGGGAAATGTATTGTATCCAACTGTTGCTTTGTTCCCACCAAGTGAGTTTTCGGTTGATGGCAACACCCCATGGATTCATTTGCCAACCCGGTACACTTTCATCCGGTTGATGCACGTATGTATGAAATACGATTTTATTGATTCCAAGTGCAAAAGCAGCATCAGTAGCTGGCTTCAAGTCGTAAGGTGTATTTTTCCAGTTACCTTTGCCCGAAGTAAATGACTCAGCTGCAATGATATTTTTATTGTAAACGTGACCAGATGAAATGGCATCTAGAAATCCACCATTGAGTCGAGCTGGCGAAAATGGTTGGTCTGGTGCAACCCAAAATTCAGTCCATGGTTCAACCAAATGACTAGAATTCGTAATGCCATTGCCCATAAATTGCTGGGCACCTGCGGCTTCCGAAACATAATGCATACCCGCTGACTTGAATTTTGCTGCTAAATATGCATAGGTGTTTTCATTAATCAATTCGGATAATGTTTTTCTGAAGTCCAATAAAAAACGTTCAGTTACGTCAGCACTTTCAATAATTTCGCCCGTCAATGCGGGTAAATACGACAAAATATCGTAACCCCTGCGCGTGAGGAATTCTTCTGCCATCAAATCAGTCCAGTTAAAAACATTGGCTTCCCAGCTATCGGTGGTTATGTCTCTAAAAGTATTTCCTGTATATTCTTTAAGTTCGTTAAATAGCTTTTGTGGTTGTTTCTCAAAATAAGAATCCATGTATTTTTTGTTTGCCTTATCCACTTCCAGCCCACTTCCTGAAATAGATGCACCACTGTTTTTTCGGCCTGTAATGGTATAACCAATTCGAAGAATTTCCCATTTACCAGTTGGTAAATTACAAATTAATGTACTATCCTTTTTAAACATTTCAGTAAGGTTAATCACTTCGTTTTTAGGTACAATTTCTTTTGATTCTACCTTTTCACCAAAAAATAATCCACGACGATGAATGCTATATCCCGCTTTGACATCAAAGTCGCATAGCTTTGGAAGGTCACTCCTACTTTGATCATTTAAAAATTCAATTTCGGGTACTAAAAATCGTGTTGTTTGTCCTTCAAAAGTAATTCTGAAAAATGGAGCTTCAACTTCAGAAAAAGTAAAAAAACCTTGTGTAATCGCTTTTTCAACAACTGTAATTTTGGAGTATTGAATGCCATCACTTGAAAATTCGACACTAATATTCCGTTTCAGTAGAACCTGTAAACGCTGGTCATCCAATATCTTAAGAGCTGAAACCCTAACAGGTTTTTCAAAGGCAAAAACGAGTTTTGCAGTCACAGTTTCGGTTGGATTAATGGCTGCCGAAGTACTTATACTACCATCATACAGCGCTTGAACATCATTTATTTTCACGTTGGAAGTGAGTTTAAATTTTGCATCATGCATCAATTGAACCGAATTGTTTGGTATCGGATAAGCCAAAATTGCTATGTCTTTGTAGAAATCTTGCCTATTTAATGGGGCTGGTAATTTTACATTTACATCACCTCCGTTAATTGTAATGCGTGAATAGCTTATTGTTTTCATCGCTTCTTCAGGCGTAATATCCATGGTACCAGTGTGTGACCACCCCGAGCAATTGTGCATCCCCATGTTCATACCCAATCTTTTAGCATCTTTCATTGCCGACGAAACCACTTCGAACCATTCTTTCGACATATAATTCAGTTTGGGAACACTGTTGCTGAAAAGGCCATCGTTGATACCTAAATTAAAAATGTAGGCACCCGCATATCCTTTACTTGCCATCGCTTCCAAATCTTTTTTTGCACCCTCTTTCGTGGCATGGTCTTGTATCCACATCCAGAAAGTATATGGACCATATTCGGAAGACGAAGGTTTTTCAAACATACTCGGAGAAAGACTTTGACCGAACAAAGTTTGGAAGGAGATTAGCATCCAAAACAACGCAATTT
>JBMOHZ010000387.1:0-2735 GCA_049317585.1 Paludibacter sp. | reverse complement strand
CGATTTCGGTTTCGCTGGCAAATAATAACGTGGTGCCTGTAGTGATGACTTTCGATATTGCAGCCCGCAATGCCGAAAATAATGCATCAGTCGTGGATGTAACCAAACTTTTTTCAACTGAATTCGACCTTGTTTTTCCTGCAGGTATTGGAAATACCGGAAAGCTGGACACCAAAGCATCACAAATTGTTGATATGAAAGCTTTTCCGCAAAATGTAGAAGTAAAATCGTTTTATAATTACAATGGTGGTCGAGAGCCGTTTAGCATAACAATTGGCTATTCGTTTGTATTGCTAAGCAAAGAGCCTTACCGCGTTCGTTACGCCGACGACCGCATTGGATACAGTGCCGAGAATCGTAAAGTTTTTGAGTCAGGGAAACCTGTTTCCACTGTAAAACTGATCAATCGCTGGCGTATTGAACCTCGCGCAGAGGATCTTGAAAAGTATAAAAAAGGAGAACTCGTTACACCACAAAAACAAATTGTGTTTTACGTGGATACTGTTATGCCTGCCAAATGGCGTGGTTATGTGCGTGAAGCCATTGAATCGTGGAACCTTGCTTTCGAAAAAATTGGTTTTAAATATGTGATTAAAGCGATTGATTTTCCACAAAATAAGAATTTTGATCCGGATGATATCCGTAATAACTGCTTCCGCTATGTTACTTCGGCCGATGCCAATGCACAAGGTCCGCAATGGATTGACCCGCGCAGTGGTGAAATTATTCAGGGCGATATTATGTGGTGGCATAATGTGATAGAATTATTGCAAACATGGCGTTTTGTACAAACCGCAGCTGCCGACCCCGAAGCACGCAAAAAAGAACTTCCCGATGCCATTATGGGCGATGCTATTCGCTATGCTGTTGCGCATGAAATGGGACATGTGCTTGGCTTGCAGCATAATATGCGCGCTTCCTATGCCATTCCAACCGATTCGCTTCGTTCGGCTACATTTACCCAAAAATATGGCACCACGGCTAGCATTATGGATTACTCGCGCAATAATTATGTGGCACAGCCGGGAGATAAAGAAAAAGGCGTGGCATTAACGCCACCGCGCTTGGGCTTGCACGATTATTTTTCCATTCACTGGGGTTATCAGCCCATTTTCGACGCTGTTAAGCCCGAAGATGAATTGCCAACGCTTAATAAGTGGTTTTTAGAAAAGCGCAACGACCCGTTTTACATATATGGTGGAACAGCGGTGTCGGCAGTCGTTCCCGATCCTTCGGCACAGTCGGATGCGCTCGGAAATGATTTGATTAAGTCCGCTCAATACGGCATTGCAAACATTAAACTTATAACCAAAAATTTAGTAAAATGGACTATGAGCGAAGGCGATAACGCTAATTTATTGCAAAAACGCTGGGAAGGATTAACCAAATTGTATTTCCGAATTTCGAACCTCACACTTTCGTATTTGGGTGGTGCTTACGAATTCAAAGGTGTTTACGGACAATATCCAACGAACTTTGTTCCGGTTGAAAGCGCGAAACAAAAAGAAACTATTCGCTTTATTATTAGCGAAATGACAAACTGCGAATGGATGAATAATCGTGAAATTGTTCAGTTAACCGGAACAACGACTGACGAAATTACCAAATGGCAATCGGGAGTAATTGGGAATATGTTGGGCAATTTCATTCTCTCGCGCATAGCTACAAATCAGGTACTTTACGCCCAAAATGCCTATACGCTTAACGAATATCTTAACGATGTGGATGTTCAAATTTGGAATCAAACAGCCAAAAGTCAACTGACAAATTACGACAGACATATTCAACTTGCCTATATCGACAAACTCTGCGGATTGGTAGAGCCACTTTTTACTACTAACACAAAGGGTGAACCTCGTCAGGCAAACGAAACGATATGGGCTTCGGCAGCGGCAACACAATTGATAGCTACACGCGCAAAAGTTGCACAATTTATAACTGCTCAACCTCAAAATACTGGACATTACAAATTGATAATTAATAAGATAGATAAAATATTAAAATAAGAATACAAAAAATGACTCAAAAATTAGTAAAACTTCTCGTGATTATTTGTCTGATCTCAGTGCAAGTAAGAGCCGACGAAGGTATGTGGTTGCCGCTTAATATTTCGCAAAATATTAAGCAAATGAAAAAGGCTGGATTGAAACTTACGGCTGAAGATATCTATAGTATAAATAAAATTTGCCTGAAAGATGCCGTTCTTGGTTTGTCGACAGAAGATAATGCTTTTGATAGTTTTGCTTCAGCTAGTTTTATTTCGGATAAGGGCTTGATTGTTACCAACTATCATCCTGTAATTCGTTATCTCGAAGCAATTTCGAATGCTGATAGAGACTTTCTAAAATATGGATATTGGGCTACAAAGCCTGAAGAAGAAACCAATTGTCGCGGAATGAATGTAATCCAATTAGTTCAACTAGTTGATGTTACAGCCGACTTAAATGTGGAAAATGATTCACTTAAAGCCGATGAAGAATCAGCATTGATAAACAAAAAGGCGAAAGCATTGGTATTGAAATATACAAAGGGGCAAAAATTAGATGGTAAAATAACCTCCTTTATGGGTGGAAATCAATATGTCTTATCAATATACCGTGTTTACGAAGATGTGCGTATGGTAGCAGCTCCGCCTATGGCATTGGGCAAATTTGCCGGCGATGCTGATAACTGGACATGGCCTCGCCATACTGCCGATTTTTCCCTTTACGTGTTTATGTAAATGAAAAAAATGA
>JBMOHZ010000386.1:0-2744 GCA_049317585.1 Paludibacter sp. | reverse complement strand
CGCGCAGCAGAAATTTGCGCACCGTTAATTTTGGGAAAATAAGATACAGGAGGCGTTTGCAAGTAGAAGGCTTCGGCTTGGTGATAATAAGCATAGGGTTTTTGATTGCCTGTGTAGGATATTGCTGCATTTACCCAGTCGCCATGGTCGTGACCTGATCCATCAAAAGCATCGTGCGTGATGAGTGTTAGTTTTTTGTACCCAACAAGCGACACATCAATGGGAATGGCTTGCTGGTTGGCACCCATTTTGGGACTACAAAATAGGGTATCCATATCGCCAAGCACCATGAAATAAATACTTGCATAGATGCCTTTCGAGACATGATCGTCAACTCCTACCATGGCTGTAAAACGTTCTGCCTGCTGGTGTATCTGAATCTCTATTTCAGAATAGGCATGGGTGCAAATTCCATTCTCGAACCTAACTTTATTGATGGATAAAGGTTCGTTGAGCAAATTGGTGTTGACATGTACCGTACTCCATCCTTGCTGCACTTGGGATAAATCCAAGTCGCGCAGCCAAATCGTTTTCGTTTGAGCCACCGAAATGTTAGCGACAATAAATAGGAGTATGGATAAGAAGATACGGTGCATCGCTATAATTTTGATTTCAATTTATTTCGCAATATTTTTCTTTACTCCTTTAGCAAATTCCAATTTTTTTGTTTTGCCCAATATGTAATTTCCATTTAGCAAAATGGCAGAACTATTGGCATCATTTATCTTCACAAAAGTAGTGGTTGTGGAGTTTGGAATGCAGTTTTCGATCAGGGCATTCTTTACATTGTTCAGTTCAATAAATACGCCCAAATTAGTTGGTGCTTGTGCTCCCGCTAATTTGTCAAGATTAAGATTTTCGATATTTTTAAACGTAAAAGCATTGTGCCACATAGGCTCAATGTTTTTTGTATCCCAGTTTATTGAAACATCCCGCAATGTCAATTGATTTACATTTACCGCAAAGAAAGCATCGTCAGCTCGCTTTTCTAAGTAATTTTCGGGGTGCATAAATAGTTGCACATTGTTCAGTTTTATGTTCTGAAGTGGATGCGCTGCATCGAAACCTTCCAATTTAGAAGTCCCCTCGCCATGCGCCATAATATTATCAAAACTGATGTTTCTTATAGTCCCAATTTTGGAATTTGGTGTACGCTGACGAACCACCAACCAAATAGGATCGGCATTGCCCCACCAAAAATAATCGCGGCGTTTAAGTTCCAGCACAATATTGGAAAAAATGATGTTCTCTGCAGTAGCTCCATCTCTGATTACTATACTCAGTCCACGATTGGAGTCGCGCACCACGCAATTATTGATGGTAATATAACGGAAATCGGCATGGCTTTCGGTGCCCAATTTTATGGCAGTGGAGGAGGACTGGAAAATGCAATTTGTAACCGTAATGTTTTCGCAAGGACGTGAAACACCTTTGGTATTGGTGGTTTTGAGTACCAGTGCGTCGTCGCCGGTTTCAACAATTGAATTGGTGATAGTTACATTTTTGCAGCCGTCAATATCAATTCCATCTGCATTTACGCCTTTTTTCATATCGGAAGCAATATACACATTATCAACAAAAACATTGTCGCACCAGCGCAAGTGCGTAGACCAAAACTGTGAATTTACCAATCGGACATCGCGCAGCGTTACAAAGCTACATTCATCCAAATACAGCATACATACAATGGGTTTTATGTGCTGATAACCAATCATTTCTATTCCGGTTTTCCGAGCATTTTGGTAGGCTTGTCCCATAAAATCATCGTTCCAAGTAACATTTACCACATTGTGAGCAGCACATCCATTGATAGTGCCTTTGCCCATAATGCTAATGTTTTTGGCATTGCGTGCGTAAATGAGGACAGGAATAATATCGCCACTATTGCGCTGACTCAATTTATAATCGTTGGTATCACGGCTAGCATAAAGTGTCGCACCTGTTTCGAGATACAGACACACATTGTCTTTAAGCACGATATTCCCCGATTTGTAATTTCCAGCAGGAAAATAAACACGACCACCACCCGATTGGTAACACTTGTCGATAGCTGATTGAATTTTTGTCGTGGAAACAATGGAGCTGTCGGCTATTACACCAAATTCTAATACATTGAAATCATTAATGTTTGTGGCAGTTGCACTATTATATATAAGTGCAAAGAGGAGTAATGAGAATGTTTTTTTCATTTTTAAATTATTATAAGTTTTTGATTACAAGCCAATTGTTTAGGTGCTAAATGCCTTTAATTTATTGTCAATAATAATTTACGCTATTATTTTCAAAATAATTTCGATATCCCCACTGGCGACTTCTATTTAGTCTAACCCTTAATAGCAACTCATGTGTGCCTTTGGAGTAATTACCCAAGCGACCAAAATTAACATCATAACTATACAAGAGTTTAATATTCTTATCAATATATACTCCTGCGTGGGCTCCAAACTGATTTGCAGTGCTTAAAGAAATACCTAATTGCAATGGGTCTGAATCGTTATAATATTTTATGAATGTAGTCAAACTTCCTTCAAATTGGTATATGTTTACATTTTGAATTCCAGTAAGTCCATATCCGAAATTAAATAGATTATCATTGTTGGATCGGTAAAGCAAGTACAAAAAATTGGCATTATCATTTCTGTAAACTAAATTTGATTTGCTTGCCGAGAATACACTAAACATATTTTGAATTACTAAACCGGCACGAAAATTTTGGTTAGCAGCTTCAAAACCTAAATCGGAAT
>JBMOHZ010000385.1:0-2748 GCA_049317585.1 Paludibacter sp. | reverse complement strand
GAAGTGCAAATAACGGCGAAGCCAAATAACGCACGAAGTACAAATAACGCAAAAAATGAAACACTATAGACGCGAGGATTTGTAATCCGAAGCAATATTAATATCGGATTTTCAATCCGAAAAATATATGTATATTCATGAAACGATTAATATTTTTTCTATTTCTAATATCGCAATTCAGCTTTTTGAATTCTCAAAATCTGACTGGTGTAAAAATTTTTATTAATCCTGGGCATGGTGGTTTTGATAGCGACGACCGCAATGTGGTGATTGCTCCGTATACTTCGGGTGACTCAAAAGGATTTTGGGAATCGCAAAGTAATTTGGACAAAGGATTTGCACTTCGCTCCATGTTACAAAGTGCAGGTGCTACTGTTGGTATGTCGCGCACTACCAATACCACTGCCGACGATTTGCCGCTTTCGCAAATTGTAACTATGGGTAACACCATGCAGTCCGATTTTTTTCTTTCCATTCACAGCAATGCTGGCAATGGTGTGGCAAGTTATGTACTAATGATACATTACGGGTCAGATTTGAGCGATTCGCAAATTTACCCTTCGTACAATCCAGGCAATGCTACACAATTGGCTTTGAGCAATAAAAGCAAGAGTATAAGCACCGAAATTGCAAAGAATTTATATGCCAATCAAATCACCACATGGTCGTCGGGTTATCAGGTGCGGGGCGATAAAACTTTTGCCCGTACTATTATGAGTTGGAGCGATGGCTATGGCGTATTGCGAGGGTTGGCTGTTCCGGGTGTTATTTCCGAAGGTGCTATGCACGATTATATTCCTGAAACCTATCGGTTGATGAATATGGAATACAAATGGCTCGAAGCATGGAATTTTTACAAATCGTTTTGTAATTATTTTAATGGTGGTCAAATTAGCACTGGCGTAATTGCCGGACAAGTACGCGATAGCCGCATAAAAAACGAAGCAACTTACAATAAATTTGCAGGAAACGACCAAATGCTTCCACTCAATGGCGCAAAACTTACCTTGGTGGAAACCAACGAAACCTATACGGTAGATAATATGCAAAATGGTGTTTTTGTTTTTAAAAATTTAACTCCCGGCGCTTATCATGTAAAAGCCGAAAAAGATGGTTACTATGCTCAAACGGTCGAAATTACGGTAACTGCTCATAATATTGCGTATAAAAATTTTGCTTTAAATCGTGTTCGTACTACGCCACCGCAAGTGCTAAGTTATACGCCAAATGTGGTTTTAACCGACAGTGTGGAGGCTTCAACCAGCATTTCGATGCAGTTTAATTGGGATATGGATATTGCATCAACCGAACAGGCTTTTAGTATTTCGCCAACTGTTGCGGGCAAATTTACGTGGGAAGATACGAATTATCGTATGCGATTTACACCCGATAAACCGTTGGAGAAAAATACAGTTTACACCGTAACGCTTAATAAATCAGCTTCGCACCCGGATAACCTGAGCATGGTGACCGATTTCAGTTTTCAGTTCCGTACAAAAAGTAGAAACAGACTTTCGTTGATTGCCATGTATCCATTCGATGGTGCGAATAAAGTGTATTTCAATAATCCATCGTTCCGACTTATATTTGATAAAAAGCTTAATACTGCTAATTTAGCCACAGCTATCCGTGTGCTCGACGAAACAAATACTGTATTGGCAAAAGCAACAAGAAGTGTGGTAAATAATTCTGCTGTATCGCCTTATGGTTCAACGTATTTTAATTTGGCTGCTAATTTGATTCCCAATAAAGAATACAGCTTGGTTATTGATGGCGATGTGGTCGACGATGTAGGTATGAAAGTAGTTGAACCTATTAGTATTAAGTTTAAAGCGTCAAATACGTTGGTTACAACGCAACCCATTGTCGAAACTTTCGAAACAACAGCGCTAGCGTATGATGCCACTCAAAGCACTGGAATTTCTTCTGCTTCGGCTACTACAAACGCTACCAAACTTTTTGGTACGTATTCCAATCAGTTGACCGCAGGTTTTAGTGGAGTCAATAGTAGTGCTCGCTTAGCATTTACAAATCCAGTTAATTTTATGTCCGGTCAGTTTGTGGGATTGCATCTTTTTGGCGATTTATCAGGAAACTCAATCAGTTTGGAGATACAAAACGGCAGCGAAATTAGTCAATTGCCACTTTGCGATTTAAACTTCTATGGTTGGGAATTTCACGAAGCAATATTTCCATTCATTGGTGCCGGCGGTAACCTTAAGGTCATAGGAATACGCGTAAATTATACAAACCGTTTTACTTTTTCCAACAATTCAACTATTTTATTGGATAATATGTTGCTTTACAATACGGCAATTCTATCAACTAATAAATTGTATAGCGATGTTGTAAAAGTGTATCCGAATCCGGTTAGTGATTTTATAAATGTGACTGTAAAAAATGCTAACAGTCCATTCCTTCAACTGTATTCAATCAGTGGAGTATTAATCAAGGAAATACGAGGAAATAAATTGACTGTAAGCGATATAGCAACAGGAACTTATATTCTGAAAGTCAAGTTTGGCAACTCAAATTTAAGTTATCCTATATTTATTGTAAGGTAATAATAATGCACCCATTGCATATATAAAGTGTGCTTTTTCCATAATCGAAATAAGATTTGTATTTTTGCAAAAAACAAATACTTATGAACTGGCAACAATTACTCTCAACCAAACGATTTGGTCAAGAAGCTTACCATGCAAAACGCAATGATGACCGCAGCGAATTTCAGCGCGACTACGACCG
>JBMOHZ010000384.1:0-2763 GCA_049317585.1 Paludibacter sp. | reverse complement strand
GTATTATTAACTATCGCATCAGGTGTAATAAGATAAAAGGATACGAAATTATTATTGCTAAAAATTATAAAGACGCTAAGAATGGGATTGGTAGCATTTGGAAATCGAATTTATTGCCTGTAGAAAATGGTAAATGGACAACTTTTGATGCTTCTAATCAAGCGTCGCGCACCGAAAATTGGTGGAGGGTTCGTACTGTTTTTTCCGATAAAAGTAATGGTGAGTGGAGTCAAATTGCTCTTTTCGAAATGGGTTTGAAATCCAATACCGACTGGATAGGAAAATGGATTGGAATGAATATAAAAAACCGCAAACGATCGGCTCCTCTTTTCAGAAAAGTGTTTTCTGTTGAAAAATCGATTGCAAAGGCCCGTCTTTATGTTTGTGGTCAAGGTTATCACGAAAGTTGGATAAACGGTAAACGACTTGGGAACGAAGTTTTGCAACCGGCTCAGACTGATTATAATTTGCGAAATTTTTATATTTCGCATGACATAACTCAACAACTCAAAAAAGGTGAAAATGCAATAGGTTTTTGGGTAGGCGATGGTTTTTTTAATCAAGATAAAGTGTGGAAACCCAAAGGTTTTAGTTATGGTGAACCTCGTGTTATTGCTCAAATTGAAATTACACACAAAGATGGGTCAAAAGTTGTTATTAAAACGGATGAAACTTGGCAATGTTTACCGAGTGCAGTGATTGAATCGAATATTTATGCCGGTGAAAAATATGATGCCAAACTGTACAATGACAATTGGGCAACTACAGAATCGAAAAATTGGCAGAATGTTGAAATTCTTTCAAGTCCTGGTGGAAAGTTTGTAGCGCAAGAATTACAACCTTGTAGAATACTTGCAACAGTAAATGTAAAAAAAATATCTGAATTACGCCCTAATACATGGATTTTCGACTTTGGACAAAACATGGTTGGTTGGGCAAAACTGAAAGTGAATGCAACACCAGGAACAGTTATTAACATGCGTTTTGGTGAAGATATACTACCGAGCGGAGAATTAAACTTTGCTTCGAGCGGCGTAGCCCACACAAAAGTAATTCAAACCGATATTTATACTTGTAAAGGTAATGGCGAAGAGTTTTGGGAACCTCGTTTTACCTATCACGGTTTCCGATTTGCAGAAATTACGGTTTCTAATGGTCTACTAATAAACAAAGTTCCAACCAAAGAAATGCTTGTAGGTCAGGTGATTTATACAGATATGGAAATTGTGGGCGACTTCTCAAGTTCCGATACCACATTAAACAAGGCATTTGATTGGGCACATTGGACGCAAATTGGCAATGTTCAAGGCGTTCCAACAGACTGTCCAGTACGCGAACGATGTGGATGGACAGGAGATGCTCATAATATCACTCCTTACACTTTATATCGCTTCGATGCTGCTATTATGTGGAATAAATATGTTAGAGATATTGAAACTTCAGCTCGAATTTCGGCACCAATGCTTCGGTTTGGAAAAGGTTTTGGTGAGCGAACAATGCTTGTGAAGAAAAAAGGTATACCTACTATGGTTGCACCAGGAAAACGATTTATTGGAGAAGCCTCGCCCGATTGGGGATCTGCATTGCCTTTTATCCCATGGGATGTTTATGTTCGCACGGGTGATACTCGTTCACTTTTTGAACAGTATCCTTCTATAAAATTATGGGCAGAACATTTACAAGAATTATCAACTGATGGTATTATTTTTTCGGGTATGGGCGATTGGTGTAAACCTATTTATGAAAATAACACTAGTAAACCTGATCGTGAACTTTATGGAACAGTTTCGCCCATGCTGTCAACAGCTTGTTATTACCGAAGTGTTAGAATAACTGCTGATGCAGCCAAATTGATGAAAAACGATAAAGACTTTCAATACTTTGATTCGTTGGCTAACACTATTCGAATAGCATATACAAAAGCTTTTTATAGTGAAAATAAGATTTTGATTCCCGATCAAACTATCAACGCCATTTCAATAGCTTGGAATATATTAGCCCCCGAATTTCATGAAGGTGTTGCTAAAGTATTGGCACAACAGGTTAAGGACGCTGGCTACCATTTTATGACAGGTGTTTTTGGTATGCCATCACTTTGGCCTACACTTTGTAAATTTGGTTATCAGGACGTAGCTTGGAAAACCCTTCAGATAGAATCAGCTCCAAGTTTAAGGTATTTGGCAAAACGTAATGCCACTACATTTTGGGAAGTGTGGCCTTATGAGAAGGATGAAAAAACGGAGTATTCGCGTTCTATGAATCATCCATTTCAAGCTGGATTTGTTGCATGGTTTTTTGAAGGATTAGCGGGTATTTCACCCGATATTAATGCTCCTGGTTATCGTTTAATTCACTTAGAACCACAATTGATTGATGGCTTGGATTGGGTGAAATGCCGTTTTAAATCACCTATGGGTATGATAGAAAGCTCTTGGAAACGTACAGAAAACGAATTAGTTTGGACGGTCGAAATACCTATTGGCGCTTCAGCTAAATTGCGCGTTCCCGGTAAGATTTCAGAAATAGAGGGTGCTCCTGTCCATATAATTTCAAATGCCATAAATGTATCTGATGCTATGGGAAATGCGCAAAGAATTTCTCTTGAAACAGGAAAATATAAAATAAGTTCTATAATAAATCAAATTTCAAAATAATATGTCCAGTTTTCAACTTCCAATTCAAAATCAACTCAAACTTGCAATTACTCTTGGACTTGGAATGTCGAGTCAGCATACGATAGCAGTCGATAAAAAAACAGATGAA
>JBMOHZ010000383.1:0-2767 GCA_049317585.1 Paludibacter sp. | reverse complement strand
ATATTTATTTAAAAAGAAAGAAAGCAAAACTAATGAACTGGATTAAAATTTATTTCAAGAATTGGGATTTTACACGCATTTTCAAAATGGTTTTAGGCATATTACTATTCATTGGATACCTATCTACTAAAGAAAGTATGTATCTTGCTGGCAGTATTTTTCTTTCGTTTCAAGCATTGCTCAATATAGGATGCCCTGGCGGAACATGTGCTACGAACGTACCCGAAAAAAAGGAAAAACCGCTCATGGAATTTGAAAAATACGAACCTCAAAAAAGCAAAGAAAATGTATAGTACATTCGAAATATCGAAATCGCAATGCATGACTTGCAATAACGAAGTACTCAAATCGCTCGGAACATTGCGAGGTGTTTTTGGGGTTGCAATAGAAACTATTGACGGTCAAATTACGGTAAATCATACCGATGAAATTACCCGTATCGAAATAGCAGCTAAATTAGAAGAGTTGGGTTGGAAGGTTGTTGATGTACAGGCCAATGCACCAGCTTACGACCCACCTTCGGAATGGGGATGTGCTCTTTAAAAGACATAGGACAACAAACAATGGAGGACAGAAGACAGAAACAAGAATAAATAACGCACGAAGTGCAAATAACGCGAAGCAAATAACATTAAAATAATAAATATCATGCGAAAAATAACTGGAGCAATATTAATGCTCACTATTGTGGCGTTTACGGCATGTGCTAGTAAAGCCAGTGAAAAAGAAGAAACTAAACAAACAAATCAAGTAAAAAAAATGGGAACAATTCATTTAACCAAAGCGGAATTTTTGGCCAAAGTAGCTAATTACGAGGCAAATCCAACTGAGTGGAAATACTTAGGTGACAAACCATGCATCATCGATTTTTATGCTTCGTGGTGTGGTCCATGTAAAACAATTGCACCGATTCTCGAAGATTTGGCCAAAGAATACGATGGTCAGATTTATATTTACAAAGTCAATACCGAGGAAGAGCAAGAATTAGCAGGTGCTTTTGGAATACGTAGCATTCCAAGTATATTATTTTGCCCAATAGACGAAAAACCACAAATGGCTCAAGGTGCTATGCCGAAAGATGCATTTAAACAGGCTATTGAAGAAGTGCTTTTGAAAAAGAAAAAATAAAATATTATTTTTTCATACAAAAAACTCCAAATTAGAAACAACTAATTTGGAGTTTTTTTTAGACACTAAACAACACTATCTTACAATAATCCTTTTGGTTAAATGATTTCCAAAAACATTTAAATGTATCAAATAAACTCCTTTTGATAATACAACAGGTAACTCCATACTACTTTCGCTTTCAGCAATTGCATTGGTTACACACCTGCCAATTTCATCGTAAAGTGCAATATTTGCTTTTTCAGAATTTCGATTATTGATAATCACTTTATTATTAACTGTGTATACATCTATATTGTTATTAACTTGAGTAAAGTCATTTTCTGTGGTAGTACCTGTGCTGGTTACAATTTTGAATCGTTTTACAGGATCGGAAGCATTGGCAGTAAAACTATACTCAGTGGCCGTATTAGTTACATCAACAACTGTATTGGCTACTATATCAATCAAATACAATTTGTTATACAATGAATTAATATTTTGATGTGTAAATTTAATTGTGAAGTTTGTATCATTACCAGGTTTGAATGCAATATTGGTTTCATTAATACAATCTCTAGCACATATTTGATATACACCACCATCATCTTCAAGTGCATAAATCTGTGTTACAGCGGGATCGCCAAATATCTTAATTCCATCCCAACCATCATCATTAGCAACACTACAAGTTGGATCAACAAATATCCACATTTTATCCGTAAAATTAGTTCCTTTTACATCAATTCTGGTTGCAACTACCGCAACATCAGGGTCTTGTTTTACACGTTGATGAATAGAATTTTTCATTACTGTAGGATAAGGAATTGTAAATGAACCACCTGCTGCATTAGTTGCTTTGACCAAGAAACCCTGCATGGAAGGTACTTGTCGTAATATCCCTAAAACACCTGCTGTTTGCTTTGTAGCTACAGCATATTGAGCTGGAGTTAAATCAGTACCATCAATACCTACATTTTCACCTTTATTATCAATCCAATCCATGTAGGTACCACAGTTATATTGGTATATTGAGCTTTGGGTATTAGGGCCAAATTCAATACTTCTGATATCGATAGCGGCAGTAAATGGATTTCCAAAAATATGTTGACCAACGAAGCAAGCACCAGTTGTATATGGTAATCCTTGTACAAAATCGTCGTGTTGCAACACACCTTTAAAAGTATAAATTTTGGGATATTGCTGTACTAATTCGTAGCCTTTATTATTCGTAAGTATATTTCCACTTACTTTTTGAAGTGATGTTCCATCGTTTTTACGTGCCCAAACATCTTCATATCGAACAACTGTTTCATCCCATTCACGCAAATAACAATTGCTAAAAGTAGTTCCATAGGTAGTAGATTTAACAGGAATACCCATAAACTGCCATTTATATTTATTATTTACCGGTCTTGTCAAATCCCAACTTGCCTTTGAGTACATTTCAACTGTTCCCGAAGGATTTCCCGTTTTCCAAGTTAAAGTACCATTTGGTTGCGTTGCACTAGCTTTAATTACCAAAGCATTAGTAGTTCCTAAATTTTTAAATTGACCTCCAAGTGCTCCACCAGCTACGTTTAACGAGCTTCCGGCACTTATTGTAAGTTTAGGCGATATAGCAGCATGAGCAGCATTTATTGTTAAATTATAACAACTA
>JBMOHZ010000382.1:0-2768 GCA_049317585.1 Paludibacter sp. | reverse complement strand
CGAAACATCGTCGCTCCAATTATATTTTACAATTGGAATTACTTGAGCAACTGGAAAACGATATTGCAACATCTCTTTAAAAACTACACGTAAATCAGCCACAATTGCCTTATTTGTAAGCAATTGCCCTTGATGCGTTTTCCCGTCCATCGAATAATAATGAACCGTAATAAGTTCAAGTTGATCTATAATATGCTGAGGTGCATTTGTTCCTGCAGTTGCTTGCTCAAAAGTGTAATTACAATCAATTACAACAGAATTTACATTATTTTTTGGTTTCAAATCTAGATTTTGATTCTTGACTTTACCAGAACAAGACAAAAACAGAAACACAAATAGAATTAATGTACAGTTAAAAAAAAGCTTAAAAATAAACGTCTTCAACCTTATGAACTTTATGAACCTTATAAACTTTACAAACTCTACAAAACTCTACAAAACTCCCTTTGTACTTGGCAATTCGTACTGATAAATATCACGTTTAACAGCCATTTTAATCGACTTTGCCAACGCTTTAAATATCCCTTCCACTTTGTGATGTTCATTATCACCTTCGGCTTTGATATTGAGATTCATACGAGCAGCATCGCTTAAGGACTTAAAGAAATGCAAAACCATTTCGGTTGGTAAATCGCCTATATATTCGCGTTTAAAATCAGCACTGTACACCAACCATGGGCGACCACCAAAATCGAGAGTAACCGAACATAAACAATCGTCCATAGGCAACTGAAAACCATAGCGCTCAATACCCCTTTTATTGCCCAAAGCTTTCAATAATGCCTCGCCAAGTGCAATGGCCGTATCTTCGATAGTATGGTGCTCATCAACTTCCAAATCACCTTTAACTACTATTGTAAGATCGCTGCCTGAGTGTTTTCCTATTTGTTCCAACATGTGGTCGAAAAATTTTAAACCCGTATCAATATGACACTTACCAGTTCCATCCAAATTCAAATTAATTAAAATGTCAGTTTCCTTTGTAGTTCGCTTTATAGTAGCAGTACGTTCGCCAGCAAAAAGAAATTCGGCTATTCGATTCCAATCCGTTGATTGCAAAGCACAAAAAATACTTAATTCATTATCAACCAACACATTTACATCATCACTTATAAAAATAGCTTTACAACCCATATTTTTAGCCAATTGAACATCGGTTATGCGGTCGCCAATAACATACGAACCGGCCAAGTCATATTTATCGCTAAAATACTCGGTAAGCATAACAGTTCCTGGCTTGCGAGTTGGTAAATTAGCTTCGGGGAACGATTTGTCGATAAATATCTTATCAAATTCAACCCCTTCGTTTTTAAGAACTTGCAGAAACTTATGTTGTACTACATCGAAATTCTCTTGCGGATACACTTCCGTTCCAAGCCCATCCTGATTGGTTACCAAAGCCCATTCAAAATCGAGCTTTGTGCGTATAAAATATAAGTTACGGATTACGGCAGGCAAAAATTCAATTTGCTCCACTGTGTCCACTTGAAACGTAACGGGTGGCTCAACTATAATGGTACCATCGCGATCAATAAATAAAACTTTCTTTTTATTTTCAGCCATTTCTATTTTTTTAAAATAAAATTAGATGCAAAAATACGTCATTTTTATCTGAAATAAAAATAGATTACTTAATAGCAAGTATTAAAGAAAATTTTCTGTATTATTTCACACAATTTACACACATATTCAAATTAAAAATAGTACTTTTGCAGTCGAAAAACAAAGGTATTGTTTTTTAAGATAACATATTTAAATTCAATTAATTAAAATTTTATGGAGTGGTTTATTAACCTGATAACCAAAGAAAGCATTGCCCATATTATTTTACTTTACTCATTTGTAATAGCCATTGGGGTTATGTTGGGTAAAATAAAATTTTTTGGCATATCTCTTGGGGTTACGTTTGTGTTGTTTGTTGGTATTTTAGTTGGTCACTTTGGATTTTCGGTGCCCGACGAAGTTCTTCATTTTATTCGCGAATTTGGACTTATCTTGTTTATTTTTTCGATAGGTTTGCAAGTAGGTCCTGGTTTCTTTGCTTCGTTTAAGCAAGGTGGTATGAAGCAGAATATGTTAGCAGCTTCGGTGGTTTTGCTGGGTGTAGCTACCACCATTGGTTTGTATTTCATTTTCGGAGGTATTATTCCCATGCCTATGTTTGTAGGAATCCTATCGGGGGCAGTAACCAATACCCCTGGACTTGGAGCAGCGCAAGAGGCATTGCGACAATTACACGATGCGGGTCAAATTACCGAAATTCCGCAAATTGCTCTTGGCTATGCAGTGGCTTATCCACTAGGTGTTACAGGTATTATAGTATCGTTAATTTTGGTTCGTGTGTTTTTTAAAATCAATTTCGATAAGGAAGTTCAAAATTTAAACGAATTATCGAGCGGGTCAGTTGAAAACACAAAAATAATATCAATTGAAGTAAACTCAAAAGCCATTGCAGGTAAAAATTTATCGCAAATTCGCAAATTAATTGGCCGTCAATTTGTTGTGTCACGCTTATTGAGCAACGATATTTTCTCTATTCCCAATGGCAAAACCATTTTAAAAAACAATGATAAAATTTTGGTTGTAACAACCGAATCGGACTCCGAAGCAATTATTGCTTTTATGGGCGAAGTGATTGAATATGATTGGAAAGAATCGGAAAATAAAATGGTTTCGCGCCGAATTGTAATTACACGTGGAGTTATTAATGGCAAAACGCTTGGTTCGCTTAAACTTCGCTCAGTAAACGTTAATTGGACACGCGTTAT
>JBMOHZ010000381.1:0-2787 GCA_049317585.1 Paludibacter sp. | reverse complement strand
GTACTTGGTGTGCGCGATATGCAGTTTTTGTGGAAAAAAATTGTAGATGTAGCCAACAAACAAGGAAAAATTGCTGCGGGCGATTCAGCTTGCGGATTTGCAAACACCGCTATGGTTTTGGCCGAGAAAAAATATATTCCGAAAGTTTTTGCAGCTTTGGTACGTGTTATTTCTGTTGTTCGCTCGATTGTGGCTATGGAAGAAGGCGCCGTTGGACCTGATAAAGATTGTGGTTACGAAGGTCCATTCCTGAAAGCCATTACCGGAATTCCGATTTCGATGGAAGGAAAAACTGCCGCTTGTGCGCACTTGAGTCCGATTGGAAATATTGCTTCGGCTTGTGCCGATTTGTGGAGTAACGAGTCGGTTCAGAATATAAAATTATTGTCGGGAATGGCGCCAACTGCCTATATGGAGCAGCTGGAATATGATGCCCGCTTGATGAACGAAGCTTTAAAAGCCGGAAAATTGCATTGCAGCGTATTGCAACAATTGTTGGTTTCGTCGGATATTTACACCGACCCGCAAGCATTGATTTTAGCTCCCGAAAACGTAATCCGCATTTCGCGCGAGTTGGTTAAAGGCGATTCGTACGTTGCCAATGCCCGCAACGGCGCGTTAGTAACAATCGACATTATCGAAGAAGCAATAGCATTGGGCAGACTTAAACTGTCGGATATGGAGATAAGTTACTTGCCTTACATGCGCGAAGAATTGGAAAGCATTCCTGAAAATGAAAGCGATTTTGTAGAAATGATGCTGCCGTTGGTAGATCAAAGTAAATTTACACTGGCTGAATACGGATTGTGATACCGGTTCATATTATTTCTGGGTTTTTAGGCGCAGGCAAAACTACGTTCATAATCAATTTGTTAAATCAGAAAGCCTCTGACGAACAATGGGCTATTGTGGTAAATGAATTTGGGAAAGTCAATATTGATGGAAAAACAATACAATCGGCAAAAAAAGGCGAAGTTTACGAAATTTCAGGTGGTTGTATATGTTGTACTGCCAAGTTGTATCTAAACGATAGCCTACAAGAAATTCTGAAGTCAGAAAAATATTCACGTATCATTATTGAACCTACCGGTTTAGGTGGCATCGATATGGTTACGGAAATTGTAAGCAATATTCCAGAGCTCTTCTTAAAACCTGTATTTTGTTTAGTTGATATTTTGATGGTGAGAAATCCAATAAAACTAACAATTCCGATTTTTAAACGTCAGATTGACAAAGCCGATTTTATTATTTTCAGTAAAACTGATTTACTAAGCAATGAATTTGAAAAAACCGAATTAATTAAAATATTCAATGCTAATTTTCCAAAAGCTAATATTTTCGATGTTACAAAATCTGATATTTCTATACTCGATATAGAAAGTATAATTGAAAAAACCCAAATCAATCTGTATTCATTATTCGAAGCAGGTTTGTCGGCTGATAATTATTTGCAAAAAAGTTATACCTTTGACAATGAAACGGTTTTTGATGTTGAAAGATTGGCTAAAATATTAGTTGCGAACACTTGTATTTTACGAGCAAAAGGAACGATTAGAACATTTGCTGGATGGAAATTGCTAAACTACACGTTAACGGGCTGTATATTTGAAAGTTGCCTTGATTGTTCGAAATGCGAATTTGTTATTATTATTGAAAAATCCGACATCAATAAAATTGAAATTTTCGATAGTGAGTTAAAGAAATTATTTCAAGCATGAAAAAACACAACATAGATCTTCAACCTTTAGGTAAAACACTGACAGTAAACGACCAAACACCGCTTATAGATGTGCTGCACGAATACGGCATTGAGTTTCCATGTGGTGGAA
Source organism: Paludibacter sp. (assembly GCA_049317585.1). GTDB lineage: Bacteria > Bacteroidota > Bacteroidia > Bacteroidales > Paludibacteraceae > Paludibacter. The sequence goes on along the minus strand of JBMOHZ010000381.1, from coordinate 958 downwards.
AAGGTACTTGTGGAAAATGTAAAGTGAAATTAGTGGCTGGTAAAATTGATAAAACTGAAATTCATAGGCAAAAATTAGCATTGCTCGGACTTGGTGACGAATGGCGATTGGCTTGCTACAGCACTTGCACGAGCGATATTTCCCTCGAAATTGACCAATACAATCATTTGATTCTGGCTGACGAAAGCGATTTTGATTATTCCCCGCAAACTGGCTTTGGTGTGGCTGTGGATTTAGGAACCACAACACTGGTGGCACAGTTAATTGACCTCACAACCGCAAAAGTACTAGCTGTGGAAACAATGCTTAATCCGCAGGTGAAATTTGGTGCCGACCTTATTTCGCGTATTCAAGCTTGTATCGATGGCAATGACCACGAATTGAAGCGACTGATTCGGTTCAATATCGGCACAATGATTGAACTTTTATTAGTTAAACAAAAAGTACCGATTCAAAAAATAGCTATTGTGGGCAATACCGCTATGCATCACATTTTCAGCGGGTTCGATGTATCGCCATTAGCTCAATATCCATTCGACACACCCCATTTACACGCAACCACATTTACAACTTCCGAACTCGATTGGAATTTTGAAGTGGTGGGTGATATAACTTTTTTCCCTTCCATTGGCAGTTTTGTGGGCAGTGATATTCTGGCCGGAATTGCTGCTACAGGTATGTACAAAAACGATACTTATTGTGCTTTGATTGACTTAGGTACGAATGGCGAAATAGTGGTTGGCAATAAAAATCAATTAATTTGCGCTTCCACAGCTGCCGGGCCGGCATTCGAAGGAACGAATATTTCGATGGGCATGCGGGCAACAACAGGAGCTGTCTCGTCGTTCAAACTCGTTGACAACAAACTTATTGCAAATGTGATAGGTAATGTTTCTGCCAAAGGAATTTGCGGAAGTGCTTTGGTGGATGCCATTGCTTTATTGCGAAAACAGGATTT
>JBMOHZ010000380.1:0-2795 GCA_049317585.1 Paludibacter sp. | reverse complement strand
TTGTGAGGTTTCAATGTAGCTTTGTATGAACCAATTTCTTTAACAGGTTCCTTTAATGCAATTACTTTACGATCAACAGCAAAACCTGCTTTTTCGAACGCTTCAGCAATTTGGATAGGACCAACTGCACCAAATATTTTACCAGTAGTACTTGTTTTTGCACCAACAGTTAAGGTAATATCTTTTACTTTTTCAGCTAAGTCAGCAGCTTCGTTTTTCAAACGTTCCAATTTATGGGCACGTTGTTTCATGTCTTCAGCCAACATTTTTTTTGCCGATGCTGTAGCAAGGATAGCTTTTTTAGTTGGTATAAGAAAGTTACGACCGTAACCATCTTTTACTTTTAAAATATCACCTTTGTAACCTAAATTGATTACATCTTCTTTCAATATAATTTCCATACTTTTTCCTCCTACTTTATTATTTCATCATATCGGTTACATAAGGAAGCAACGCTATGTGACGTGCTCTTTTAACTGCCTGAGCCACTTTGCGTTGAAATTTCAACGAAGTGCCGGTCAATCGACGAGGAAGAATTTTTCCCTGTTCATTTAAGAATTTTTTCAAAAATTCAGGATCTTTGTAGTCGATAAATCTGATTCCGCTTTTTTTGAAGCGACAATATTTTTTCTTTTTAACATCCACTGTTGGTGGTGTCAAATATCTGATATCTCCGTTATTTGCTGCCATGTTTTAGTTCTCCTTTACTTCTTTTGATTTAACATTCTTTCTTTTTTCAGCATACTCGTAAGCGTATTTGTCCAAACGGAACGATAAGAAACGAAGCACGCGCTCGTCGCGACGGAATTGTGTTTCCAATTTTGCAACTACCGTAGCATCAGCATCAAACTGAAGTAGGGAATAAAAACCTGTCGATTTTTTTTGAATTGGGTAAGCCAATTTGCGTAGGCCCCAGTTCTCTTCATTGGTAATAGTCGAGCCATTTTCTGTTAGGATGGCTTTGAACTTTTCTACCGCTTCCTTCATCTGTACATCAGACAAAACGGGAGTTAAAATGAAAACGGTTTCATAATGATTTAACATACTGTTTACTAACTTTTTAAAATTTATAATCTTGATTTTCTTAAAGCGGCTGCAAAGATACGAATAATTATTTGACTGACAAATATTTTCCAAAAAATTCGTATCTTTGCACTCCCAAAACAGTAAATAGATAAATTATATATAGATAAATGGCAAAAGAATTGACTTCGCGCAGCGAAAACTACTCGCAATGGTATAACGATTTGGTATTGAAAGCCGATTTGGCTGAGAATTCAGCCGTTCGTGGTTGTATGGTTATTAAACCTTATGGTTATGCAATTTGGGAAAAAATGCAAGCCGAACTCGACCGCATGTTTAAAGAAACTGGTCACGTAAATGCGTATTTCCCGTTGTTTATTCCTAAATCGTTTTTGAGCAAAGAAGCGGCACATGTCGAAGGTTTTGCCAAAGAATGTGCTGTGGTGACGCATTACCGCCTGAAAAACAGCCCCGATGGCAAAGGTATAATTGTTGACCCAGATGCAAAACTGGAAGAAGAACTAATTGTACGCCCTACTTCCGAAACAATTATATGGAGCACCTATAAAAATTGGATTCAGTCGTATCGCGACCTCCCAATTCTTATAAACCAATGGGCCAATGTAGTTCGTTGGGAAATGCGTACTCGCTTATTTCTACGAACTGCTGAATTCCTTTGGCAAGAAGGGCACACAGCTCACGCTACCGAAGCCGAAGCCATGGTAGAAGCCCGCCAAATGCTTGACGTTTATGCCGAATTTGCCGAAAACTTTATGGCTATGCCCGTACTGAAAGGCGTAAAATCGGCCAATGAACGTTTTGCCGGTGCATTGGAAACTTTCTGTATTGAGGCTTTGATGCAGGATGGAAAAGCACTTCAGGCAGGAACATCACACTTCTTGGGGCAGAATTTTGCCAAAGCATTCGATGTTACATTTATGGATAAAAACAACAAACAGGATTATGTTTGGGCTACTTCGTGGGGTGTTTCTACTCGATTAATGGGTGCACTTGTCATGTCTCACTCCGACGATTTTGGCTTGGTGTTACCTCCAAAATTAGCACCATTTCAGGTTGTAATTGTTCCTATCTATAAAAACGAGGAACAATTAGCTGCTATTTCGGACAAAGTAGCCGAAATAGTTTCAAAACTTAAAAAACTAGGCATTTCGGTAAAATACGATAATAACGAAAACAAAAAACCGGGTTGGAAATTTGCTGAATACGAACTGAAAGGTGTACCTGTGCGTTTGGCAATGGGTGCTCGCGACCTCGAAAACGGCACTGTTGAAGTGGCTCGCCGTGATACTTTGACAAAAGAAACAGTTGCTATAGATGGCGTTGAAAACTACATCGAACAATTACTTACTGACATTCAGGAAAATATTTACAAAAAAGCATTTGATTATCGTGCTTCGGTAACCCGTGAAGTAAATTCGTACGATGAATTTAAAGTTGAAATTGAAAACGGTGGATTCTTGCTCTGCCATTGGGACGGCACTCCCGAAACAGAGGAACGCGTGAAAGAAGAAACCAAAGCAACTATTCGTTGTATTCCATTAAGTGGAGATGAAACAGAAGGAATTTGTATTTTCACTGGCAAACCTTCGAAACAACGCGTTGTATTTGCACGGGCGTATTAAATATTCTTATAGACTTAAAGCTTTCCGTCTCAATAAAAAAGCCGAATCAATATTAAATGATTCGGCTTTTTTTGTAGATTTCAATATTTATTTCACAATTACTTTTAATGGCTGTTTTATTTGCTTGCT
>JBMOHZ010000379.1:0-2805 GCA_049317585.1 Paludibacter sp. | reverse complement strand
TTGCAAATGGACCGCCTGTCTGGTCAGCTGCAATCCAGTTCTTGTCGTTTCCTGTGTTACCGCCTGAAATTGTCCAGGTCAAACCGTTGTTTGTTGATACCGCAACTTTTGTTCCTGCAATCGTAGTACCTACCTGATACATGTTGTCATAGTACAATGTACCAAGACTGTCATAAGCAGTGACAGGATCGCCTGCCATTGAGAAACCGTAATTTGGATTATTAGTGAACCAGTTTAAACCATTCATCGTGTAGTATGAAGCATTTGTGTTAAATGCCGTAAAATACTGCAACGGATTGTTTGGGTTTACAGAAATATGCGGCTCTGCAAAATCAGTTCCTAAATAAAAGTTGTCATATCCGTCTGGGGTTGTTACTGCCGAAGACATTGTTGAATTCGGTGAATAGTTAACCCTGTTCTGCGACTGCTTCAGCAAATGAAGCGGTATTCTGTCCAGATTCGGACTGTCCCAGTTTGGATTACTTTGCGAAAAAATTGAATTCGCTATTAACACTGCACCAATAACTACAAATGCAGCAAGAGAGAGTTTTAAAGCTTTCATTTTTACCTCTGTTTATTATTTAATTAATAACATTTTTTTGATGTCAGTAAAACTGTTTGACTTTATCCTGTAAAAATATATTCCGCTCGAATACTTAAACCCATTAAAGCTTACGCTGTATTTTCCCGGTGTTAAATTCTCATTCAGTAAAGTTTCCATTTCTCTTCCGAGCGCATCGTAAATTACTACCGATACACCTTCTCCTTTTAATACGTCAAAATTGATTTTTGTTTCAGGATTAAATGGATTTGGATAATTCTGGTAAAGTTTCCATTCTGTCGGTATTTCTGAACTGATATTGTTTATTCCAACAATCTGCACCCATCTTGCTGTTTCGACTATAGGATTTATCAGAGCGAATGTTACCGTTGTGTCGTTGCCTGAACTGTCAGCGCTTGTGTACGAACCCGTTCCTGCTCCTGTCCATCCTTTGAACCTGTAGCTTAGTCCGTTGAACGTAACAATCTTTCCCGTTACTCCGAAATTAAAAGCCGCTGCTGAATCATAGAATAAATTTCCACCGAAAGTATTTCCTGCAACTGAACTTATCAGCAATTTGTAAGTTACTTTGTAATTTGCTGTCAGTGTAAACGGCGAATTGATGTTTATGTTATGTGTCGTGTCGCCTGCATCCGACCAGTTTTTAAATACATACTGATATCCGCCTGCAAGTTTCGGACTTAATGCCTGAACACTTGCACTCGTTCCGTTTGTGAACAATACATCCTGTCTTGTGTTGTACTGAACTCCGTTTATTTTAAAATCTGCAACACCTTCTCTGCTTGTTCCGATACTTACGTAAGAAGAGTTCACGATTAAATCTACTGTCCTTCTGTGCGTCGGTATTCCCGTCACTCCGCTTGCAACAATGTTCAAAGTATATTTCTTCGGAGTTACGCTTCCAAGTGTCTTCGCTGTGATTCTAACTGAATCAGGAAACGTCGTAATCGAATCTTTTCCGTTTGCAAAACTGAACTGAATCGTTCCGCTCGCAGGAAGTGTATCCAGCGAAAGAACAAACTTCACTCTTTCGTTAAAGCCGCCACGCGCTGCGGGCACCTTCACCGTTACGCTTACAGAATCGTTATTGTTTAAATATTTTTGTGAAATGTTTGAAAGCATCGCAAAGTCAGGACCGTAGGAAACAAAACTTCCCATCGTGTTATACCTTGCATCCATAAAAGTTGTCAGCGATGTGCTTGCTGTCACCGACGAGTTGCCAATGTAATCGCCAATGTATTTCTCGCCGCCCGGCTGACCGACTGCCATCGAATTCGGATTCATCTGCGCAGTTGAGATTTTATAGTTTGTCACAAAACTCACTCCGCCATCGGTAGAATGCGTTCCCCAGATTTCCGTAAGTAAATTTCCTGCCGCATCATTCCTCGAATCATACCAGCTCATAAAAATCTTTCCCGACTTCTTATCCACCGTAATAGCAGGCATCCACTGGTCTGCTAAAGTTGCGTCATCGTTCACTCTTAATGGCACACTCCAGTTCGCACCGTAATCCGTCGAACGTGTAAAATATATATCCGCAAGGTCTGTCCCCGAAGGATTCGCTGCATAAACCAAATAAACATTTCCTCTCGAAGCCGTATTACTGTTATCAGCTGCCATCAGCGGAAAATAATTCGTCCTGATACAACTCTTCATCGTATTCCTTCCCGCACAAACAACCCCGGGACCAACAATTCCATTCACTGCATTAATGCCCGTACCAAAACTTGCACCGCCATCAGTCGAACGGTAAACTTTTATCGTACTGCCCGACGTACATCCAAAATATAAACTTCCGCCCTGAACATTCCCGTTCGCGCCAACAGTCACATAAGCACCCTGGTCGCCCGAAAGCGTAATAGGCGAAGACCACGTCACACCTTTATCCGTACTCCTCACAAACCTCATCCCGCTCGAACCAAACTGCCTCCAGCCAAGATAAACATTATTCGAAAACGGTCCGCCTGTCTGGTCAGCAGTAATCCACTGCTTATCAGAAAGACCGACAGTAGTCGAAATCGCACTAACTGCAGTGCCAAAAGTCAAACCCTTATCGGTCGACTTCGCCACCCAGATACCGTACGTAGTACCAATCTGATACAACTGTGTATAATATAAATTCCCAAGACTATCAAAAACCAGAACAGGGTCGCCAATCTGCGATGCACCCGGAAAAGAAACACCCTTTTTCACCCAGTCAATACCGTTCAGCGTCACATAATAATTATTAATATTGTAAGCCG
>JBMOHZ010000378.1:0-2827 GCA_049317585.1 Paludibacter sp. | reverse complement strand
GCAATGTGGATGGTGTAACAATAGCTCCAATACTAACATTTCGCAAACCAATAACTCCATCGAAAGGAGCACGAACCTCCGTTTTACGAATCATGGTTTTTTGCACTTCAATATCAGCTTTCAACGAGTTGAGTTGTAATCCCGTTAAGTCATAATCATTCTGACTGATTCCGTTTACTTTGATTAATTCAGTTTGACGTTTGTAAATTTGCTGTTGTATAGCCAGTTGCGATTGGAGTTTAAGCAATGTAGCCTGTAAATCTTCATCAAAAAGCTTCACAAGCAATGTCCCGCTATTTACAAATTTACCTTCGGGCAAATTGATTAAAACTACTCTTCCGGCCACTTCATTCTTCAAATCAACGCTCTCATAAGCTTGCAATGAACCGGAAACTGAAATTTCGTCAATTAGTAATGTTGGTTTAGCAATACATGCCGTTACTTTTTTCAGAGGCTTTTCCTTCTTTGTTTTTTCGCTATCAGCCTGTTTACCAAAACCTACTTTAATAAAAATAGCAGTCAGCAAAACAAAAACAGCAACCATCCAAATCGTATTCTTCTTTTTCATACCTTATATATTGATTTTATTCTGTAGTAAGCGATGTTTGAGCATCGCTTGGAGGCTATAGCGATAAGTTATTGCGGGAGTTTTAATAAGCAACACTACTGATACACAAAAAGGCTCGTTTCGGTAACCGTTACTTTATATTTTCGAAGTTTTTCTTTTGATGGACCCGAAATAGGATTGCCAAATCCCAAACTAACATCGTAAACGGAACCACACTTCGTACATTTTACTTCACCATATTTCCCTACTACAGGTATCACTTTGGCATCTTGTTTAATTTCGTGCGTACATGCCATATCAAAAGCATAGTAAATGGAATTGCCATTATCGTCGAAATTGATACCCGAATAGATTAGAATTCCTGCAAAACCTACCCTATCGGCATCATAAAATGGTTTATCACGTACTATAAATTCGTTAGTGCTATTTTTAAAGGTATTGTATTCACCTGTCAAATCTATTTTTAGGCTCACCATGGTTGTTGGCACCGACGAAACATAGTTATCGTTACAAGCAACTAAAATGCATGTAAACAAACTAATAAGAATTATATTTCGCCAATACGCCACAGTTCGTCGTTTGTAAAATGTAAATTATTTAGCGCGTTAATATTATCTTGTAATTGAAGTACAGAGCTCGTTCCAATAATAAGCGAAGTAACCTGTTGTTGATGAAAACACCATGCCAGCGCCATTTGAGCCAATGTTTGTCCACGTTCGAGCGCTATAGCATTTAGCTTTTTCAATCGTTCAACTAATTCGTCTGTAATTTGTGATTTCCGTAAAAATCCATGGCTTAACGCAGCTCGTGAATTTTCGGGAATTCCATTCAAGTATTTATCGCTAAGCATGCCTTGTGCCAAAGAAGAAAAGCCAATAAAGCCAACTCCATTTTCGGCAGCAGCTGGTAACACTTCAGTTTCAATTTCGCGTGTGAGTATACTATAACGACCCTGATAAATAAGACATGGAGTGCCATTTTCTTTCAAAATACGGTAAGCTTCCCGTGCTTTAGCCTCAGGATATTTTGAAATGCCCACATACAATGCCTTGCCTTGCTTCACCATATCCGAAAGCGCACCCATAGTTTCTTCAAGAGGTGTGTTTTCATCGTATCGGTGCGAATAAAAGATATCCACATAGTCAAGCCCCATACGTTTCAAACTTTGTTCCAAGCTGGCAAACAAGTACTTACGTGAGCCACCATCACCATAAGGGCCAGGCCACATAATATGACCTGCTTTGGAGCTGATAATCATTTCGTCGCGATAAGTAGCAAAGTTATCTTTCAGCATCTTACCGAAATTGCGCTCAGCACTACCAAAAGGTTGTCCGTAATTATTAGCCAAATCGAAATGAGTTATTCCCTTATCAAATGCATATTTCAACATTTTCAGGGCTTCGTCCTGATTATCAACATCGCCAAAGTTATGCCATAAACCAAGCGATAAACGTGGGAGTTGAAGTCCACTTTTACCACAAAAATTATAACCTACGGTGTCGGTATAGCGTGATTCTGAAGGGATATGCATTATCTAAGAGTTTAAAAGGTTTGAAGAGTTTGAAGAGTTTGAGGTTTGAAGTAGCAAATAACTTTCAAACTTCAAACTCTCAAACTTCAAACAAAAAAATTAGAATTTAACTTCAGGTGCTTTATTGCTTCCTTCTTCTGCTTCGAAATATGCTTTTTTCTCTAAGCCTGCAAAGTTTGCAACAATATTGGTTGGAAATTTGCGAATGGTGGCATTAAATTCTTTACATAAATCGTTGAAACGGCCACGCTCCGTAGTAATACGGTTTTCAGTACCTTCCAACTGCGCTTGAAGTTCTAAAAAGTTCTGATTTGCTTTTAAATCAGGATAGTTTTCGGTAATCATCAACAGTTTACCCAGTGCAGAACTTAACTGACCTTGTGCTGCTTGATATTCTTTTAATTTTTCGGCCGATAAATTTGTAGGATCAATAGTAACTTGAGTAGCTTTAGCACGTGCAGCTACAACTCCTTCGAGCGTTTCACTTTCGTGCGAAGCATAGCCTTTTACAGTTGCCACTAAGTTAGGTATTAAATCGGCACGACGTTGATATTGATTTTCAACATTTGCCCATTGACCGCTAACAGCCTCGTCCTTACCAACTAAACCATTGTATTTCCCAATTCCCCAAAAAACAGTGAGTACCAATACACCCACTACAGCTAATAAAATAATTGTGTTCTTATTCATTTTGTTTTTATTTTAAAATTGATATTTCCGAAATTATT
>JBMOHZ010000377.1:0-2848 GCA_049317585.1 Paludibacter sp. | reverse complement strand
AACACATCAATATTATGAATATCGACAAACTAATTCAACAACTCGAAGCCAAACATCCTGGCGAATACGAGTATCTACAGGCCGTAAAAGAGGTTTTAATAACTATCGAAACGGAATATAACAATCATCCTGAATTTGAAAAAGCTAAAATAGCCGAACGATTGGTAGAGCCTGATCGGATTTTCTCGTTCAAAATTCCCTGGGTGGACGACCGCGGCGATGTGCAAGTAAATCTGGGTTATCGTGTGCAGTTTAACAATGCCATAGGCCCTTACAAAGGTGGTTTGCGTTTTCACCCTTCGGTAAACTTGTCGATTCTTAAGTTTTTAGGTTTTGAGCAAATCTTTAAAAATGCACTTACTACATTGCCTATGGGTGGTGGTAAAGGTGGTTCGGATTTTAATCCCAAAGGAAAATCGGATGCCGAAGTAATGCGTTTTTGTCAGGCTTTTATGCTCGAATTGTGGAAATACATTGGTCCCGAAACGGATGTTCCGGCTGGCGATATAGGCGTTGGTGGACGCGAAGTGGCGTACATGTATGGCATGTATCGCAAACTCGCTCGCGAAAATACGGGTGTGCTTACGGGTAAAAATCTCGAATTTGGTGGGTCGCTCATTCGCCCTGAAGCTACTGGTTTTGGTGGTTTGTATTTTGTGCATCACATGCTCGAAAATGCCGGAATTGATATTAAGGACAAGACAATTGCACTTTCGGGATTTGGAAATGTGGCTTGGGGTGCTGCTATTAAAGCTACCGAACTGGGTGCTAAAGTGGTTACAATCTCAGGTCCAGATGGTTATATTTATGATGCGGCAGGTATTTCGGGCGAAAAGATTGAATATATGCTCGACCTTCGTGCTACGTGCAACGATATAGTGGAACCTTATGCCGAAAAATTTGGAGCTGTTTTTGTTCCCAATCGTCGTCCGTGGGAAGTGAAAGTGGATATTGCACTGCCTTGCGCCACACAAAACGAACTAAACGAAGCGGATGCCGAATTGTTGATTAAAAACGGTGTGGTATGCGTAGCCGAAATTTCGAATATGGGTTGCACGCCCGAAGCCATTGATTTGTTTTTGAAACATAAAATAATGTACGGTCCTGGCAAAGCAGTAAATGCTGGCGGTGTGGCTACTTCGGGTCTCGAAATGACTCAAAATGCCATGCATATTTCGTGGACAGCTGCCGAAGTGGATGAAAAGTTGCACCAAATTATGAGCGAAATACATAACCAGTGTTTGAAATACGGCAAAGAAGCCGATGGTTATATCAACTATATGAAAGGCGCAAACGTAGCCGGATTCCTCAAAGTTGCCAAAGCTATGCTGGCGCAGGGAGTAATTTGAAATTAAAAATTAAGAAATTAGAAGTAGATATCCCGATTTCAGATGCTGCAATTTGTGTGGTTTTTGAGTCGGGATATTTTTATCAAAAAAGTTTTGTATTTTTGAACGCGAAAAATAACATCAACACATCATCACATTATCACATCACCACATCATCACATCATCAGAATGAAAGTATATAAATTTGGAGGAGCATCGGTTAAGTCGGCCGATGGTATTCGTAATATCGTTAAAATAGTTTCGGGCGTCGAAGGCAATTTGTTTATTGTGGTATCGGCAATGGGTAAAACCACCAACGCTATGGAAGTGGTGTTGGACCATTTTATGAAAACCGATAAAGCGGCTTCGCTGACTAAATTGCAAGAAGTAGAAAACTATCATGCCGAAATTATTGGTGAGTTGTTTTTGCAACCTGAACAAGGTTTCGAAGCCGTTAAACCGCTTTTCGATAGCCTTAAAAATTATATCAACACGGCAATTGCCGATGAGTATGATCGTTGTTACGATTACTTAGTTTCGTATGGCGAGCTTATTTCAACATGTATTGTTTCAGCATTTTTGCAAGAATCGGGTGTGGCAAATACTTGGTTGGATATGCGTAAATTGTTGGTGACAGATAGTAATTACCGCGAAGCGAATGTGCGGATGGACGAATCCAGAATCCGACTCAAAGCTGCTGCTAATTTTAATGATGCACGTATATATATAGGTCAGGGTTTTATTGGTTCCAATCTAAAAGGTGACCCCACAACCTTGGGCCGTGAAGGTTCGGATTATACAGCTGCGGTAGTTGGTAACCTGCTCGATGCCGAGAGTGTATCCATTTGGAAGGATGTGCCAGGTATTTTGAATGCCGACCCACGTATTTTTGATAATACGGTATTGATACCCGAACTTACTTATTTGGATGCTGTGGAATTGGCCTATAGTGGTGCTCAAATTATTCACCCTAAAACCATTAAGCCGCTCGAAAACAAGCAGATTCCACTCTATGTTCGTCCATTTGGTAGTCCTGACGAGGCTGGTTCTGTTATTAAAGCCAGCACCGCTAAACCGATAGATGTACCTGTACTTATTTTGCGTAAAAACCTGGTGTTGATTACCATTCGTCCACGCGATTTTTCGTTTGTATTGGAGGAAAGTCTTTCAAAAGCTTTTGCAGTGTTTAATAAACACCGACTTAAAATATCACTCATTCAGAGTTCGGCAATCAGTATTTCGGTTTGTGTGGATAATACACGCTATCTGAACGCGGCTTTGGATGAACTTGGAAATGATTTCAAAGTATCGTACAACACCGATTTGGAATTGTTAACCATACGTGGAACCAACGATAGTATTATCCAGGAAACAACTTCCGGCCGAACCATTATGCTATCGCAACGTACACGACGCATTGCACGTTTTCTTTTAAAAACGGAAGAATAGTTGTTTAATTGATTTGTTTTCAATAAAAAATTGTAACTTTGCATAGTAATTTTTCAATTTAAAAATAAAAC
>JBMOHZ010000376.1:0-2850 GCA_049317585.1 Paludibacter sp. | reverse complement strand
ATGCAAGCAAACAAAACAAGTGCTTGCCGCTCGTGGTATTAGCTATATCGAAAAAGATGTATCTGCAAAATCAAATGCTAGCGAAATGCTAAGCAATTTAGCTCTATCGGGTTTTAAAAGTAGCATTTATATGCCTGTAATTTATGTTGCCAAAAAACTTAAACATCCTGCTTATGCAACTCAAACAGAATTAATTGATATCGAAATAAACGCTGTTGTTGATAGTTTAACTAAACAAAATCGACGAGGCGAAATTGCACATTTTATTATTCCGAGTTTATCTTCTAATCTTAACGCTTCAGAGTCAATAAGCTCTGACTGCGAACATACATCTGGAGCGGTATATTTGATTGCCGCAAAATATCCTAACGAAAAAGAGGCTGTGAGTGCTGTACAAACGCTTATAAAGTACGCATATCCAAATGCTGGTTTTGTGCTAAATAATTCAGCTTACTGTGTATATCTAAATCTCTATCCCAATTTCGAAACCGCTTCAACCCAACTTTCCATCGAAAAATTTAAGTTCACCGATGCTTTTTTACTTCAAGTAAAATAAATTATAATTGCGATAGGCCTTTAAACTGCTACTGTTGAGTGTAGAAAGCAATTATTGTCACCTGGAATATTGTTATTACCATAAAAAAAGTGTAGATTTGCAACAATAATTAATTGCTGTATTCTTTTTAATTGAATAAATATGGACAGACGAAATTTTTTAAGAGCTTTGGCATTGACAGGAGCTGCATTTTCAATAAAAGAAAGTGGTGCAATGGCAGTTTTCTCACAAACGGCAACAGCTGCAAAAACAGGAAAATCCTACGATTTAGTGGCTGTGATGGGTGGTGAGCCAGCCGAAATGTTTAATAAAGCAATGGCCGAATTTGGTGGACTAGGAAAATTTGTAAAAAAAGGCCATGTTGTGGTTGTTAAGCCGAATATAGGTTGGGATAAAAGCCCCGAAATGGCAGCAAATACAAATCCACAATTAGTTGGTGAAATTGTTCGGCAATGCTTCAAAGCAGGTGCTAGTGAAGTAAAAGTACTGGATCACACCTGTAATGAGTGGCGTAATTGCTATGAAAATAGCGGCATTGAAGAAGCGGTAAAAAATGCTGGTGGGAAAATGTTACCTGCCAATGAGGAATCGTATTACAGCGAAATTAGCCTTCCGAGGGGTGTGAAGCTTAAAAAAACAAAAGTACACGAAGCAATTCTCGATTGTGATGTATGGATTAATGTGCCTGTGCTCAAAAATCACGGAGGTGCAAAGATGTCAATTTCAATGAAAAATCACATGGGGATTGTTTGGGATAGGCGTTTCTTTCACGCCAACGACCTACAACAATGTATTGCCGACGTTTGTACACTCAAAAAGGCTGCAGTACTGCATGTGGTGGATGCTTATAGGCTAATGAAAAATAATGGTCCGCAAGGTAAATCGGAAGCTGATGCTGTTTTGGTGAAAGGATTATTTGTATCGCAGGACATTGTAGCAGTTGATACAGCGGCTACTACATTTTTCAATAAAGTGCGGTCAATGCCACTCGAAACTGTAGGTCATTTAGCAAAAGCACAGGCGCTCCAACTTGGAACAATGGATATTGATAGCTTAAATGTAAAACGCATCAAATTATAAGTTAATACACACCAATTTCATATCAAAATATTAACACTCAGGCAACACATGTTACGAAAAGTTCGCATCGTAGTTTCAGTTTTAACGCTCATAATACTAACCTTTTACATATTGGATTTTGCTGGTCTAATGCCCGTTTGGTTTGGATTATTGGCTAAGGTTCAATTTATACCCGCTTTGCTTTCGTTAAATTTAGCAGTATTAGTAACCTTGCTTGTGGCTACTTTTGTTTTTGGTCGTATTTACTGCTCTTCTTTATGTCCATTGGGTGTTTTTCAGGATGTAGTTACCCGCTTGTCGCGCATTATTAATAAAAAGAAACGTTTTCGTTTTCGAAAGGCACTTACCCTCATGCGTTGGTCGTTTGTAGCATTGGCAGTTGTAGCATTTATGGGCGGCATTACAGTTTTGGTTGGTTTGTTGGATCCATACAGCATCTATTCTCGGTTTGCAGTACATATTTTGAAACCTGCATATCAGGCCGGAAATAATATGGCTGAGGTGATTTTTACGCAATTCGGAAATCAGACTTTTTACAAAGTGAGTATCTATTTGTTGAGCGTAGTTTCGTTGATTACTACTATTGTTACTACAGCCTTCGTTGGCTATTTGGCATGGGTAAATGGTCGTATTTACTGTAACAGTATTTGTCCGGTTGGCACAGTGCTTGGTGCTATAAGTCGCTTTTCGCTTTTCAAAATACGTATTGATGAAAATAGCTGTAATTCTTGTGGTTCATGTGCACGCAACTGTAAAGCATCGTGCATTAATGCAAAGGAACATAACATAGATTACAGCCAATGTATTAATTGTTTTGACTGTCTCGAAGTTTGTTCGCAAAATGCAATGAAGTTCAGTTATTCATTTCATATTCCTTTAAAGAATAGGAAAAAAGTGGTTAACGCATCCCGCCGTCGTTTTATGATGGCTGTAGGGGTAAGCGGGGTAGCAGCAACAAACCTACTGGCTGCAAAACTTCCACTTACAGATAAAGCTACCGTAACGCGCAAGTCACCAATAACTCCTCCGGGTTCACAAAGTGTAGAGCATTTATTGCAAAAATGTACATCGTGCCATTTATGTGTAAGTAAATGTCCTTCCAATATCATAAAACCCTCATTTCTTGAATATGGTGTAGGTGGAATGTTTCAACCAACCATCACTTTTGCCAACGATTTTTGTAATTACGATTGCACTATCTGTTCGGATGTATG
>JBMOHZ010000375.1:0-2895 GCA_049317585.1 Paludibacter sp. | reverse complement strand
TTTTGTTTCATCGTGTTATAGCCAATTTTATGATACAAGCCGGTGACCCAGACTCCAAAAAAGCAAGCCCTGATGCAGTACTAGGTTCAGGTGATGTTGGTTATTCTATTCCTGCCGAGTTTGTTTATCCAAAATATTACCATAAAAAAGGTGCACTAGCTGCGGCCCGCGAAGGTGATAATGAAAATCCGCAAAAAGCTTCGTCGGGCTGTCAGTTCTACATAGTAAAAGGGAAGGTTTTTACTGACGCCGAACTCGATGCAATGGAAAAGAGTAAAGAACTGAAACTCGAAAGTCAGTATTTTAAAGAGTTGCTCGATGCAAATAACGAGATGATTAAAAAAATGAGAGATGAGAAAAATCAGGAAAAACTGAATGCATTTAGAGATTCAGCTATGACCATTGTTCGGAAAAAAATAAAAGAGAATCCTACACACAAGTTTTCGATACAACAACGGACAGATTATAAAACAATTGGTGGAACACCCCATTTAGATGGCTCGTATACTGTTTTTGGCGAAGTAGTGGAAGGCCTGGATATTGTTGTAAATATTTCAAATGTAAAAACAGGAGAGGCTGATCGACCGGTAGAGGATGTCCGGATTTTGAAAGCAAAAAGAATTAAATGATTCATACGAAAAGGGGAGAGTTTTACTTCCCTTTTTATTTTTTTTGTTATTAAAGAAAAATTTCTATAATTAGTGGCGATGTTTGAACTTAAAATAGTAATTTTGCACCCGCTTAGAAATTTCGAAAATCAATATATATTATGGCAGAAAAAAAATTAAATTTATTGGCTGATTTTCCATCAGTTAGCGCTCAGCAATGGATGGATAAAATCACCGTCGACCTGAAAGGAGCCGATTTCGATAAAAAGCTCGTTTGGAAAACAAATGAGGGTTTTAACGTATTGCCTTTTTATCGGGCCGAAGACATCGAAAACCTTAAATCTACTGAGGTTGTTCCCGGTAAATTTCCTTATGTCCGTGGAACAAAAGCCGACAATGTGTGGTTTATTCGTCAGGACATTGTAGTAAAAGATGCGAAAGAAGCAAATGCGAAAGCACTTGATGTCCTTTGCAAAGGTGCAACATCACTTGGTTTCAAACTGAGTAAAAAAGATTTAAGCCCTGAGTACATTGCTACTTTGTTGCAAAACATTCAGGCTGACTGTGTAGAACTTAACTTCACTATCTGCACCAAACGTTCGGCTGATTTGGCTTCAATTCTGGTTGATTATTTCAAATCGAAAGAGTACAATGTTGCGAAATTAGAGGGTTCTATCAACTGGGATGGCATGAATGCTATGCTTCTTCGCGGTAAAGATTTTGAAAAAGAAGAATTGGTAAGTCTTGCTAAAGCTACTTTTGAAGCTGCATTGGAATTGCCTAAATTCCGTGTAATTGGTGTAAATGCTACTACGTTGAGCAATGCAGGAGCTTTCCTGGCTCAGGAATTGGGTTATGCGTTGGTTTGGGGTAACGAATACCTTTCGGCACTTATCGAAGCAGGTTGCGAACCTTCAATTGTTGCTAAAAACATTAAATTTAATTTTGGTGTAGGTGGTAATTACTTTATGGAAATTGCTAAATTTCGCGCTGCCAAATTACTTTGGGCTAATATCGTTGATGCTTATCAGGTTAAATGTGTTAAGGACGGTTGTCAGCACACAGTAGACGGTATTTGTAAATGTGCTGCTAAAATGCGCATCCACGCTCAAACTTCCGAATTCAACAAAACAACTTTTGATGCTAACGTAAATATGCTTCGTACTCAAACTGAAGCTATGAGTGCTACTTTAGGTGGTGTAAATTCGCTTACCGTTACTCCATACGACTCAACTTACAAAAAAGCGGACGAGTTTTCAGAGCGTATTGCTCGTAATCAACAATTATTATTAAAAGAAGAATGTCATTTCGATAAAGTGGCCGACCCTGCCGCCGGATCTTATTATATCGAAACGTTGACCAACGAAATTGCTGCTCAGGCATGGAAAATTTTCCTCGAAGTGGAAGACAATGGTGGTTTCTTTGCTGCTATCAAAGCCGGAGCAGTTCAGAAAGCTGTAAAAGCAACTGCAACTAGTCGCCTGAAATCAGTTTCAAGTCGCCGCGAAGTATTATTAGGAACCAATCAGTTCCCTAATTTTGCTGAGTTTGCTGCTGCAAAAGTAGAATTTGACAAAGCTACTGCCGATTGTGATTGCAATCATACAGCTATCGAAACTTTGGCTCCTGTACGTGCTGCCGAAGAGTTTGAAGCTTTGCGCTTTGCAACCGAAGCTGCTTCAAAACGTCCAAAAGCATTTATGTTGACTATTGGTAGCTTGGCAATGCGTTTAGCACGTGCTCAGTTCTCATGCAACTTTTTTGCGTGTGCAGGCTACGAAGTGGTTGATAATCTTGGTTTCAAAACTATTGACGAAGGTGTAAATGCCGCTATCGAAGCAAATGCTGATATTATTGTTCTTTGTTCGAGCGACGATGAGTATGTAGAACTTGCCCCTGCAGCTTACGAAGCTTCAAAAGGAAAAGCGATTCTTGTTATTGCAGGAGCTCCTGCTTGTGCCGACGATCTGAAAGCCATCGGAATTGAGCATTTTATTAATGTAAAAACCAATGATGAAGGTTTTGTTCCCATGAAATATGTTAAGGTGGGAAAGGTGGTGCAAGAAAACGAAGAGGGACAATTTGTTGAACAAGGCGAAATTGAATCTTATAATCCTGAAGTAGAAATTGCAAACCAAACCACCAAAATGCTTACTTTAACGTTGAATGCTCATACATATAAGATACACGCCAACTCAAGCAGAAATATTGTTATTAAGCCGGGAAGAATTAATTACAGGGGCTCGGTGCCAGGTGCCTTTCCCACTATAGGACACGAATATCTGAA
>JBMOHZ010000374.1:0-2897 GCA_049317585.1 Paludibacter sp. | reverse complement strand
ACGATACAACGTTGATACTCACTCTGGGCATTGAATTTGGCAAAATTGGCTACGGCAATATTACCGAACCAGTAAAATATGCCGGCACAGGAAAAGTGATACGAGTGGGGTGATACCTATTTGATTTTTTATTATTTCAGCAATCACTTACCCAACAACAGTTTCACCAAATTCTCGGCTGCTTGTTTGTTTTGGAAGTCGGCAGGTAAAAGGGCGTGGTCAATGTATTCGTTGTAGAGCCAGGGGTCGCCTACAGCCAATACGTAACCTTTACCGTAAGTTGATTCGGCCATATAGGTTTTTCCATTTTCTATCAATACTGGCTTAGCTTTCCTTTGGCAATTAATGGAGGAAATTTCTTTAATGAAAATCTTGTTTATGCCATCAAACAAGGGATGATTTGGTAAGTTTTCGGAAGCGCAACTCTGAAAATTGCGTATTTTTTTATCTGCTCCACGCAATTCGGGATGGTTCAAATCGATATTGTAGGTAATTCCAAATTTTGATGGCAATAAATTGAATTTTGTAAGTTCACAGTTTGAACTATCGTTTGTAAGCAGTAACAATATACCGCCTGCTTTTACCCAACTTGCTATAGCCGTTGCTGCTTTTTTATCCATATAGTTGGGGGTTTTGGAGTCTTTTTCATGATCGGGATCCACAATAATGTATATATCAGTACCTTTCAGGTTTTTACATGTAGGTTTCTCTTTTAATGTTGAAATTACAGCACCTTGCTTTGTGAAAATTTCACCCAATTCAGAAAATCCGCTAAACGCCTTATCGTCCCACAAATAGTGGTAAGGTTCATTGGTTTTGACATTTGTTTCGTTGTTGAAAAAGTTGTCCAACACCACTTTTTGTTGAGCCGAAACGAACGAAATAGTTAGAAACACGAAATATAGTTGCAAGAACTTGAATGGGTTTGAGTTCATTTTATTTAATTATTTGTATTGTAATTGCTAATTATTAAGTAGATACATTCACTTGAAATAAAGCAGTTTAGCTTCGCACTAAAAACTCTAAACTTTATTGGCCGTTCTATATTCGGAAGGAGTAAGTCCGAATTTTAATTTGAAACACCTACTAAAGTAACGTGGATCGTCGATACCTACCCTGTAGGAAATTTCGGAAACACTTAACTGCGTATCTTTGATATATTGAGCTGCCCGTTCGAAACGAATTTCGCGTACAAACTCAACCGGTGAATAGCCTGTTAAACTTTTTAATTTGTTGAAAAACACGGTGCGACTCATATTTAATTTACTAGCCAAAAAATCAATATTTAAGTCGATATTTTCAATATTCTCATTCATTATAAGCATCAGATGTTCCACGAAAAGTTCATCCTGCGATGGCACATCGAGTGGAGGTAATGAAAAATCGGGTTTCGAGGAACCAATTTGTGCACGGTAAAAAAGTTGCAATTGCTTGCGTTGATGCATCAAATTTTCGATTCGCGCATGTAAAAATGCTGAATTAAAAGGTTTTGTGATATAATCATCGGCACCTGCTTTCATGCCAGCCACTTTACTTTCCATATCGGTAACGGCTGTAAGCAGAATAATTGGGATGTGTGAAGTGCGTTTGTCCTCGCGAATTTTAACCGTCAACTCCATGCCATCCATTTCGGGCATACGCAAGTCGGCAATAATAATATCGGGCAGTAACGACTCAGCTTTTTTCCAACCTTTCAGTCCATTTTGTGCTTCGGCCACACGATAATTATTTTTCAAACTGTTCTTCAAAAAATGTCGCAATTCGTCATTATCTTCAACAATTAAAATCAACGGACTTACTTTTTCGTTTTCGAAGATTTCAACGGCCACTGGCATTGGCACTTCCAAACTATCGTTATTAGTTTCATTAGGCACTTTTTGATCAGAAACAATTACATCCACATCATCTGTTTCGAAATGCGTCACACCCAGTTTAAACTCTATTTTAAATGTCGAACCTTTGTCTAACTGACTATCAACATGAATAGTAGCATGATGCAAATCGACCATTTTTTTAACCAAATCGAGTCCTATGCCCGTACTTTTCTGAGCAATGCTTTTGATAGTTGACAGACTAAAAAACCGATCGAAAATGAAATTAATTTTCTCCTGTGCTATTCCAATTCCCTCGTCGATAACCGATAATACAGCAGTATTGGCAGTTGCTTCCGTTTTGATAATTATACTTTTTCCCGCGGGTGTAAATTTAATGGCATTGGATATTAAATTATATATTATTGTATCGAAACGCTCCGGGTCAACCCAAACTTTTACGCCATGGGATGCATCCTCAATTTTGAATTGGATACTTTTAGCTTCGGCCATTTCTACAAAATTACGACTACATTCGCTTACGAAAGCTCCAAAGTCAATTTCTTGAATGGTTAAATGCATTTTGTTGTTTTGCAATTTGCGGAAATCGAGAATCTGATTAATCAACATCAACACCCTATCCAAATTAGCACGTACGTGGCTCAGTTGCACTTTTATGGCAGGATCAATATCCTCTTCGAGTAAATTATCGACAGGCAGCGATATTAACGTGAGGGGAGTGCGCAACTCATGCGAAATATCCGTAAAAAACCGTAGCTTCATGTCGGTCATTTGTTTTTCGAGCTGCACATTGTTTTTGAGTTTGAAAATGGTTAAAAACACATAAAGTGTCAAACCAAAAAGGCCTACTAAAAGTATAAAATAAAGGATTTTAGCATAGATCGATTGCCAAAAAGAAGGAAGTACCTTAACCGTCATTTGACGTTCGTTGGCAAGCCAAACCCCTTCGCTATCAGTAGATTTTACTCTAAAAACATACGTTCCGGGAGAGAGCGATGTATATGTAGCGCTTTGCTTCGAGCCCACATTATTCCATTCTTTTTCGAAACCTTCGAGCATAAAAGC
>JBMOHZ010000373.1:0-2901 GCA_049317585.1 Paludibacter sp. | reverse complement strand
TTTGATTTTTAACCCCACAAAACTACAAAAAATAGTTCACATT
Organism: Paludibacter sp.; assembly: GCA_049317585.1. Classification (GTDB taxonomy): domain Bacteria; phylum Bacteroidota; class Bacteroidia; order Bacteroidales; family Paludibacteraceae; genus Paludibacter. Next base: position 2,858 of record JBMOHZ010000373.1, on the reverse strand, counting down.
CTCCACCAATTTGTTAATTAAATAGTTGGCAACAATTCATTTTATTGGAATTATATTACCAAGTACTTATCATAACCCTATTTTCGATTGTATTTGTTATTCTGACTGCTTCCCCTAGCTATATATCCAGATAAAAATACGCTTTTGGGGAAGTTCCCGTAAGCTACTTCCCAATAATGAATGCCATTCCGGGAGCTTCACCTAATGATATATCCGTTAACAATTCTCATTCTGGGATCTTCCCGCAAGCATTTTTTCATTAATTGTTGCCGTTACGGGAACTTCCTGCAACGACAATTCACATAATAAGTATGCTTTACGGGAACTTCCCGAAATAACATTAATGTTAAATAATATTGATAGTCATATTTCGCTGAATAGTCAAAATAAGGCGAATGTTGATACCGAATAGGTACCTGCTCGAAGCAATTTTAAACCTATGTGTACTCAATTTTCAATAGCTTATTTTTAACACTCTGATAATGTGATAAGTATGCAATACAACATATCATAGTGTTATTATATATTAATTTTAACATACAATGAAATTACGCTTTTAATATACAATGAAGTTGAGTGAACTTAATAAATATATCGTTAATAATATATAATTATCAATTTATATGTTGTAGAACATATTTTTAGCAGTATATTTGCAACCATAAACAACGGCTTAAGCGTAAGTCGGGCTATCAAACCTGTTCAGGCAGGGTGCGATGGTTTTAATAATAAAAAACACAATGAAGAACATTATTTTAAGGACTGATGTCTCGAAGCTAAAGAAGCAGCAATTGCTTACTTATGTGAATCAGACTGTAGAAGTAGTGCAAATGTACGAACCCGAATTGTTACATGTAAATGTAATGCTTCAACGGTTAAGTGCATTGAAACCTGAGTTGCAAAAGTTAGAAGTATCGTACAACGATGCTTTGAACGAAACAACTCAGCTACGCGATATTAATAGCAATATTAATAATGCGTTACGCGCTATCCTGCAACACACCAATGCCTTAATCCGGATGCGAAATGTGGCGAATTCAGATAAAATTGCCAAGGTTGTACCGTTTGTTGATCGGTATATCAAGGCAGCGTTACCCAAAAACTTAAGGGAAACGATTAATATCTGTAATCGCATGTTTAGCGATTTGGATGCATCGGTTGATTTACAAAGTGCGGTAACATCGGTAAGTTTAAAAACGTTTTTCGACGAAGTGAAGCGTCTGCTGGAAACGGCAGAAGAGGTAGATGCAGCTATGCTGCAACTCCGCATGCAACGCGGTCGTTCGGAAACGGAAGCTTTGCGAAACTTGGTTTCGAAAGCCGTAAGCAACTTACTGAATGCTATCGAAGCCGCTGCCGAAGAGCATACCGAGCTGGACTATGAGCCGTTGAATAATGCTTTGAATAGACTGAATACAATGTATCGGTCAGCTCTCAAAGCTAAGGAAACCCGCTCAAAAACAGTTGTAGGTAACAAAAACGAAACGACAGCTACTCCGTCGACCAAAACTGAAGTAACTGTCGTTTAATACGAAATGAACTTTCATCCGCTGTAGGATGACCTCTCAAAGAAAAGCTTGCAAGCCTGATTGCAGGCTTTTTTTTATTTCTGCTTGCAAATATAAGGTGTTTAGGTGCAATATTGTTCACATCAACTGCATTTTTTGAATAATTTAAGAATGTGAAAATCCTGTTGATGAGGTCAAACCTAACCTACGACATTCTATTCCTATAATCCTCGTACCCAAATTCACGTACTAACTGAAACTCATTGTTAGTAGTCCAAATACCAATAGAAGGGTGCGAAACGCCATTAAACATGGTGGTTTTGACCATGGTGTAATGAATCATATCTTCGAAAACTATACGGTCGCCAATTTTGAGTTCTTTATCGAACGACCACGAACCCATAAAATCGCCCGATAGGCAACTATTGCCGCCCATGCGGTAAGTTGGTTTACTCGTATCAACATCAGTAGCACCCAAGATGGCTGGTTTGTAAGGCATTTCGAGGCAATCGGGCATGTGGCACGAGAAAGACACATCGAGCATAGCCGTTTTAATGCCTTTGTTCTCAACAATATCAATTACTGACGACACCAAAACACCAGTACGCCACGCAAAAGCACTGCCGGGTTCCAGAATAAGTTGCAAATGCGGATATTTAGCTTTGAAGGCTTTTAAAACGGAAATTAAATGCTCTACATCATAACCATCGCGCGTCATTAAATGACCGCCACCCATATTCAACCACTTAATTTGGCCAAAGTATTTACCAAACTTTTGTTCCACCACGTTTAGCGTTTTCTCCAAATCGAACGAAGTGGATTCGCAAAGTGTATGAAAATGCAATCCTTCGACACCTACAGGCAATTCGTCAGCAAGCAAGTCGGCCACAACTCCCAAGCGTGAACCAGGAGCACATGGATTGTACAAATCGGTTTCTACGTCGGAAAACTCAGGATTAATACGCAAACCGCATGACACATTGTAAAACTGTGTTTGTGGATACAAGCGTTCGAATTGTGTGAGTGAATTAAAGGTAATGTGACTACTGCATTTTACTATTTCGGGAAATTCACGGTCGGTATATGCAGGTCCGTAAGTGTGTGCCGGACTGCCCATTTCCTCAAAAGCCAAGCGCGCTTCGGCAAGTGAACTAGCCGTGGAATAAGGAATATACTCGCGCACGATGGGAAACACACTCCACATGGCAAACGCTTTGAAAGCCAGAATTATTTCGACTCCGGCACGCTCTTTTACCGATTGAATTAATGCCAAATTAGCACGAAAAGCACGCTCATCGAGCACAAAACAAGGGGAAGGTATTTTTGAAAAGTCCATTGCGTTTGATTAGT
>JBMOHZ010000372.1:0-2926 GCA_049317585.1 Paludibacter sp. | reverse complement strand
ATAGATAAACTTCATAAAGTAAATTCCTTTGGTGAGATGAATTACATTCACTCTGAATTTTTCGGAATCCACTTTAGTTATTGATAATACACTACCAGTCAGATTAAATGTCTGGACATAGTCTGCTTTTTCTTCCATTTCTATGTTTAGATAATCAGTTACAGGATTGGGATAGATTCTGATCTTGGAGGAATTTTGTTCCTCCACCCCAAGTCCGTTTACGACGGTAAGTGTTTGCATTGCTGTGTTTGTACAGCTCATAAAATCTGTATAAGTATAGACAATAGTATGTATTCCTTTACCAGCGATCGCAGGATAAAACCATCCATTAACGACGCCTGGACCAGAATACATACCACCAAGTGGAATACCAGTATTTAGCTGGAATGCTGTGGCATTTAAATCCACAGGATTTGGAAATATGGAATTAAATAACACAGTCGGCAAGGGATTAACCGCTAGCAATTGGCTGGCAGTAGCCTTGCAACCATAAGCATTGGTATACTCATAATAGATATTATAAGTTCCTACACCTACAGTTGATGGATAAAATAATCCAGCGAATATACCACTTCCATAGTAAGTTCCACCAGCAGGAGATCCTCCATTGATTGTTATAGGATTTGCATCCAGACAAATATTTTGCTGAGGCAAATATAGATTAACAATTGGTTTTGGATCTACCAATACAGTTACATTTGCAGTTGAGCTACATCCGGGAGCATTTGTTCCAGTTACGGTATAATTTGTAGGAATTGATGGATTTACAATAATTTCTGCTCCAACCATTCCATTTGACCATAAATAAGAATTTGCTCCACTAGCAGTCAAAGTAACATTTACACCTTCGCATACTCTAGGGTTGGCGGGTGAAATATTCACAACTGGTTGTTGATATACTACCACATTAGCAAATAGTGTTACGTGACATCCATTAGATCCTGTAACAACAACTGAATAAACTGTAGTTGTACCAGGGCTAACTGTAATTGAAGGAGTAGTAGCTCCGTTAGACCAGAGATAACTTACGCCACCAGTAGCTGTCAGTATAGTACTACCGCCAGTACAGATACTTGTGTTTCCACTTATACTTGCATTGGGCGATGTATTTACCGTTACGTTTGTATTTGCACTTGTAGAGCAGCTATTCAACATTGCGGTTACATTGTAAGTACCCGCGTTTGCAACAGTTGAATTTGCGATTGTTGGATTCTGTTGATTGGAAGTAAAACCATTTGGCCCCGTCCAAGCATAAGTACAACCAGCCGTTCCATTTGCAAATAGATAAATAGTCTCTCCGGTGCATATATTACCGCTTCCACTAGCAGTCACAGTAGGCATGATATTTATAATCACACCTGTGTTTGTGCTTGTAGAGCAACCATTCAACGTTGCAGTTACATTGTAAGTACCAGCGTTAGCGGTAGTAACATTTGCGATTGTTGGATTCTGCTGATTGGAAGTAAAACCATTTGGTCCTGTCCAAGCATAGGTAGATCCAGCGTTTGCACTAGCATTTAAATTCAAAGTATTGCCAGTACATACAGGCGAATTACTTCCCACGCTCGTAAATGTCGGAGATACATTGATAACCACTACTGTATTTGTAGTTGCAGAGCAACCATTTAAGGTAGCCGTAACATTGTAAGTACCCGCGTTTGCAACAGTTGAGTTTGTAATTGTTGGATTTTGCTGATTGGAAGTGAAACCATTAGGCCCCGTCCAAGCATAGGTAGATCCGGCGTTTGCACTAGCATTTAAATTCAAAGTATTGCCAGTACATACAGGCGAATTACTTCCCACGCTCGTAAATGTCGGCAAGGGATTTACAGTTACAGTCGAGCTTAGTGTGATTGTACAACCATTTGCTCCAGTAATCAAAACTGAATAAATTGTAGTTGTACCAGGGCTCACTGTGATTGAAGGAGTAGTAGCTCCACCGGGTGACCATAGATAACTTACACCACCGGTAGCAGTCAGAGTTGCACTTGTTCCAGCGCAAATTGATTGATTAGGGGTTATAGTTCCAATAGGCACCGCATTGACTGTAATATTAAATGTATCAGCCAACATCCAGGTAGTACCAGCAAATACATTCACAATATAACTTGTATTCACGATCGGGTTGACCGTGATAGTGGGTGTATATTGTGTAGGTATAGTGTTCCACTGATAAAGTGTAGCGCCGGGATATACAATTCCAATTGTGGTGCTTGTACCAGCACAAATTGTCTGGTTAAAATTACCAGCAATCACTTGGTTGGAAACAATCAACATGATCATAGCAACCAAGATTTTGTAAATCAGATTTTTCATAATTTGCTATTTTATTTTTGTTTAACATTAATTTTTAGGACTATATTTTAATGATCAGAATTCATATCACTTATACTTTTTTACATACAAAAGTCAATGATAAATATATTTATTTACAAAATAAATAAGACATTGTGATTTGAATGAAAAATCATTTTAAATACAATTACAAAGGTATCTTTAACCAATAAATAAAGACGTTGAAAAAATAAAAAAATTCTTTAATATAAAATACGTCTATTACTAACATTAAAACAAGTTTATTTTTAAAATAAAAGATGAAAAAAACTATTTTATCGATATCTATTTTTACGTTGATTGTGTGATTTACATTTGCAGAAACAAAAGATACTATATGCACTATGGAATATGCTCCTGTATGTGCTGAAGTTCAAGTCCAATGTATAAAAGCTCCTTGCCCACCACTCAAACAAACATTTTGAAATAAATGTCAGATGCAGGCAAATACATTAGCAAAATTTCTTTATGAATGAGAATGTGGAAGTCCCAATCCAGATTTATCCAATTGTGAAACATATTTTGACTGATGTAATAATTGTTCTGTATCAGATTGAAAACTTTTAGCTTGTACCCTAATGTATTGTGAAAA
>JBMOHZ010000371.1:0-2930 GCA_049317585.1 Paludibacter sp. | reverse complement strand
TTCGTGTTGTAAAATATGTATGTTCATTTTATCACTTCCAATTTTGCAAATTTCAACAACAACGACTTGGTTCCTTTTTGTCCAAAATCAATATCCACCTTTTCGTTGCCATTAACTATGCCTGTTTCAACAATTTGCCCAACACCAAAAATGGCATGTTTTACAAAACTTCCAACCGGAAATTCGGCATTCTCCATTTTCTGCACTATTTGCGTATCTGCTTTTATCCGCGATAAATTTTTAGGTTGCTGATATACAGGTTCAGGTGCTGGACGAGGTTTTGAATAGTTCGAAGTTTGATTCAAGCGGTTGCGCTCAAACTCTACATCATCGTCCCAGTTGCTAAAACGGCTTTGTTTAGGCTGAAAAGCACTTTCGTTAGGCGCATCAATATATTGTGAATCAATATCTTTTATGAACCGGCTTGGGTTCGAAAAATTCGATTGACCGTTACGAAACCGTGAACGCGCATGACTGATATAACACCGTGTTTCGGCACGCGTAAGCGCCACATAAAACAATCTTCGCTCTTCCTCCAAATTTTTTTCGCTATCGAGCGAATAGGACGAAGGAAATAAATCTTCTTCCACGCCAACTATAAACACCACCGCAAATTCCAATCCTTTGGCAGCATGAATGGTCATCATGGTTACTTTATTGCTATCGCCATCTTTATCAGTATCCTGATCGGTAAGTAGCGAAACTTCCGACAGAAAATCGGGCAAAAATGACGACTCCTGGTTATCTTCGCGTTGCTCACAATACTCGTGAATGGCTTTGAGCAATTCTTCCACATTCTCGCGGCGGCTTATGCTTTCGGGAGTTGAGTCGGCATAAGTTTCGCTAATTATACCTGCTGTTTTAACAATGGATGTAACTAATTGATATGCACTTAAAGTTGTAACTTGGTCGGCAAATACCGAAATCATATTCCGGAAGTTGGCCAATTTTGTGGCTGTGCCAGCATTTACGGCTAAGTTGTAACCAAGCATATCGTTAAGTACCTCCCAAGCACTTACGGCATGTGTGCGGGCACATTCGAATATTTTATTCAGCGTTGTATCGCCAATTCCTCGTGCGGGTACATTTATAATGCGTTTGAGTGCTTCTTCGTCGTTCGGGTTGCTTATAAGCCTACAGTAAGCAATTACATCTTTAATTTCTTTGCGTTGATAAAACGATAAACCACCATAAATACGATACGGAATGCCATTTTTGCGCAAAGCATCTTCTTGCAATCTACTTTGAGCATTAGTACGGTACAGTATGGCTATTTGCTGGTATTGAAACTCGTTTTTCGAAGTGAGCGCATTTATTTCGGCTGCCACCATCGATCCTTCTTCAAAATCGGTAAAGGCAGTAAGTAGTTTAATAGGCGAACCAGTTTCTTTTTCGGAGAAAACAGTTTTTTTAATTTGTTTTACATTTTTATCAATGAGGCTATTAGCTGCATTTACAATGGTTTGTGTTGATCGGTAGTTTTGTTCCAATTTAAATGTTTGCGTATTGGTATACGCATTTTTAAACTGTAAAATATTGTCGATATTGGCACCGCGAAACGAGTAAATACTTTGCGCATCGTCGCCCACCACACAAATACGCTCGTGGGTTTCCGACAGCTTTTTTACAATCATGTATTGCGCAAAATTGGTATCCTGATACTCATCCACCAAAATGTATTGAAATGAATTTCGGTATTTATCGAGCAAATCGGGATTATCGCGAAAAAGCACATTTGTTTGTAGCAGCAAATCGTCGAAATCCATAGCATCGGCTTGCTTGCATCGCGTGCAATATATTTTGTAAACCTCGGGGAAACGGGGAACTTTAGCATACATATCGCCTTTGGTTAAATCGGCATTATTGCGATAAGCTTCGGGCGATATTAGACTGTTTTTTGCACTCGAAATACGATTGTGTATCACATTTGCTTTGTACACTTTTTCATCTAATTTGAGCTCTTTTACTATGCTTTTTATCAAACTAGCCGAGTCCGACGAATCGTAAATGGTGAAGTTTTTTGTAAAACCAATGCGGTCGGCTTCGGTGCGCAGTATGCGCGAAAAAATGGAGTGAAACGTACCCATCCACAAGTAGCGGGCAGTTTTTTCGCCCACCATACCTGCAATACGCGCTTTCATTTCGCGAGCAGCTTTGTTGGTAAATGTAAGAGCAAGTATGGCAGATGGGTGCAAGCCTTTTTTGAGTAAGTAAGCTATTTTATATGTTAATACGCGCGTTTTACCCGACCCAGCTCCCGCAATAACCAGCGATGCACCATCAATATATTCAACAGCTTTACGCTGATTTTCATTCAGTTCGTTTAAAAATTCCATTTAATTATTGTTTGAACACAAACAGAGTATTCCTATATTTCAAGCTATACGTTTTAGCTTTTCAATCTTCTTATCAACTCGTCGCCTAATTCTGTTTTTAGTTTAATATGGTTTTGTACTTCGAGCACAAATGGGTTATTCTCAAAACTTCCGCGTACCGATTCAAAATCCTGATGTTTTTGTTTTTCGTCGCCATCTACACCAAAACCAGTTTTCGAATTGAGATTAAATTCTTTATTGGCATCGTTGTAAATCATTTTGTCGAGTTTTACAACCGATGCTTTCCATGTTTCGATAGTTGATATTATATCGTTTAAAGTTATTTCAGCAATGGATTTTTCCCAATATGCTTCTAATTTTTCTTTCGCCCATGTCCATTCATAATCATAATACTCTAAATGTATATTATCTAATTCATATTGAATATCAGTGAGGTTAAATTGGTCAGCTTCTATTTGTAGTAAAAGTTCATCTATTACCTTTTTTGGTGCAATAAGTCCCGAAAGGTCAATCCATTCGCCGCTACCTTTGTCAAAATCGGGTTTTAATCGTTCACGAACTTTGTCGATAGAACTTAAATCCGCATTCTTCAAT
>JBMOHZ010000370.1:0-2934 GCA_049317585.1 Paludibacter sp. | reverse complement strand
TTATCAATGTGGCCTTTGGCGGTACGGTCATCGAATCGTGGATGAGTCAGGAAGCATTGAATGCCATGCCAATGAAGGATAAATACATGGATTTGGCAACTATGAAAGCTGAATACGACAAAAAAGAATTGGAATTAAAACCAATTCGTGATGCGTGGCAACGGTCAGTCGATTCGTGTAAGCTAAACAATTTACCTGCGCTACCACGACCGTCGGTTTTACCCAGCGAATTTAAAGGAACAACTACCATTTACAATGGCGAAATTTGTCCACTGGTGCCTTATGCCGTAAAAGGAATTGCGTGGTATCAGGGCGAATCGAATGCTTACATTAACCGTGCTGAAACCTATTACGATTTATTACCGGCCATGATAAAACTGTGGCGCAACGATTGGCAGCGAACTGATTTGCCATTTATCATTTTTCAAATTACACCCAATAAAAAGCCACAAACAGACCCGAACGAAAAAAGTGGGATTGCCATAGTACAGGAAGCACAGTTGAAAGCCTCTCAGACTATTCCAAATACGGCTTTGGTTATAACGATGGATGTGGCTGAAAGCGATGTGCATTACAAAAACAAGCAACCCATTGGCGAACGTGCTATGAAAGCTGCTTTGAATCTGGCTTATGGCAAAAAAATTGAATACTGCGGACCAATTTATAAATCAATGAAATTGGATGGAAATAAGGCGATACTCGAATTCAGTCATGCTGACAAAGGTTTGATGCAAAAAGGTGATACACTGAAAGGTTTTGTTATGGCAGGAAACGATAAAAAGTTTTATTTTGCAGAAGCAAAAATTGTTGGAAATAAAGTAGTTGTATCGTGTAAAGATGTTGCAAATCCGGTTGCTGTTCGTTATGGTTGGGCTGACTTTCCGGCCGTTAATTTGTTTAATAAAGATGAAATTCCGGCTTCGCCGTTCAGAACTGATGAATGGAAGTAAAAGATAGAAGAATTTAAACGCAAAGGACGCGAAGATGAAATAAAATATGTTTTTCGCAAAGGACGCAAAGAAGAAAAACTAAAGTTTTTCTTTATTTAGCTCTGTGTTTTAACTCTGCGTTCTCTGTGGTAAAAAGTAATAACATTAAGATGACATTAAAAAAAACATATTCATTTTTCTGATTTTTAGTTGGTCGTTTGTATCCGCTACGAATTACTATGTTTCGTCAGGTACAGGAAACGATGCTTTCACAGGCAAATCGACTGCTACAGCGTGGAAAACCATTACCAAAGTAAACAGCATGATGAGTACTTTTGTGGCGGGTGATTCTATTCTTTTTAAGCGTGGCGATGTTTTTACCGAACAATTAAATATTTCAAAATCAGGAACATCTACCAATAAAATTGTATTTGCTGCTTACGGAACAGGTGCAAATCCAATGCTCAATACCGCGGTAACACTGAGCGGTTGGACCGCAACATCGAATCCAAACATTTGGGTGGCAAACTATACAGGAACATTATCGGAAGTACGTTTTGTAACGATAAATGATAAGATGCAGCAAATTGGACGATACCCGGATGCTTCGGCTGCCAACGATGGTTTTTTGTATAATGATGAATGCTGGGATAACAATAAATTCAGGGATGCTACATTGAATGTTTCGACTAAAGACTGGACCGGTGCCACAGCCGTTATGTACACCAAACCTTATCGTATTGAAGGAGTAAAGATTATAAAACATCAGTTGGACACCATTTTTACCAATCCTACAACTGCTCCGATTCATGTTGGTTATAGTCATATTATTCAAAATCATGCGGCTACACTTACTACTCAGGGCGAATGGTATTTTGATAAAGCAGCTAATAAAGTGTATTTGTTCAGCACGTCAAATCCTTCCTCGTTCAAAGTGCAGGCAAGCGCTACCAAATACGGCATGCTGCTCAGTTCGGGAATTACGGGTATTAGCATCAAAAACTTCAGCTTTCAGAATGCCGACAGTATTGCTGTTTCCATTACTTCCGGAAATTATATCAATGTAGATAATTGTACTTTCTCCAATACATTAAACGGTGTATGGATGGCAAGCAGTTCGAATATCAGCGTTACAAACAGCCGGTTTACAGACATTTACAATATCTCCGTTGGGTCAACTTATTCCAGTTTATACCTGACTGTTTCTAACAATTTTATCCGACGAAATTTTCTGAACCAGGGGATGAGCGACGTTAACAATAACGCTTACAAAGCTGCGATAAATCTTTATTGTACCAGCGCGGTTATTTCGTACAACGACATCGACAGTTGCGGCTATATTGGTGTGTATTATAATGGTTGGGGAAATGTGATTTCGCATAATAAAATAGGCAATTTCAATATGCGTATGTTTGACGGCGGCGGTATTTACAGCTTTGGAACATGGTCGTTTGTACCTTCGCTGGGCATCAATAAATACGGAAACAACCTGATTGAGTACAATTATATTCACGATGGCATTGGTTATTTGCTTGGAACTAACGAAGGCGATTCGTATAACCGCAGGCCGGGAATTTACAACGATCAGCTTACCGAATACAATACCGTTAGGCGAAATGTGCTTTACAATACGCATGGCATTTTGCTGGCTTCGAACCATCATCACACGGTTACCGAAAATACCATTTACAACAGCGATGCGTTCAACACGGCTCACCCTGACAGGTTGACTATTTCGATGGAGCCAACTTCGGCGTATCAAACCATTACAAAAAACACATTTTATAATTCGACTTTTAAATTTACGTTCAATCCCTATAATGGATTTAGTGTGGGTCGTGCAAAGGACACCATTCCGCCTATGACCAATCAGGGACACCGCGTAACACAAAATATTTTTTATTCCTCACGCAATACGCGTCAGTTGGCTATGAGTTTTACTTACGGTTTTAAAAACTACAAGCAACTATTTGGTGTTTGCGACAGCAACTATTATTTACAACCT
>JBMOHZ010000369.1:0-2963 GCA_049317585.1 Paludibacter sp. | reverse complement strand
TCAAACAAACCTAATTCGTATTTTTTAAGCAAAATCCGTTTTACCGCATCATCAATCAGAGTTACTGAAACCTTCCCCGTTTCAACTAATTTCTTCAGATGTTTAGTATAACTTCGGGACTCCATATCCATGTCGCAGCCTGCCAAAAGGGCTGCCTGCGCTGCATCTTCCTTGTCATTTACAAAACCATGTTGAACCATTTCGGCTACCGAACCCCAATCGGAAACTACAAAACCCTCGAAACCCCAACTACCTTTTAATAAATCTCGCAGAATGTATTGATTTCCTGTGCAGGGTATTCCATTTAGTTCGTTGAAGGAGTTCATAAATGAGCCTATACCCGATTTTGCAGCCGCTTTAAATGGTGGTAAATAGACATTATGTAATGTCTGGAGGGAAATATCAACCGTATTGTAATCTTTACCAGCAATGGGTGCACCGTAAGCAACAAAATGTTTTGCACAAGCCATAATGGTATTTTTGTCTTTTAAATTTGTACCCTGATAGCCTTTTACCTTAGCCTTGGCAATTTGAGTTGTCATCCAGGTATCTTCGCCACCACCTTCCATAACTCTTCCCCAGCGGGCATCACGACTAACGTCAATCATGGGTGCAAAAGTCCAGTGCGTTCCTGCTGAAGCAGCTTCGGTAGCTGCCACACGGGCACTCTTTTCAGCAAGACCAATATCGAACGATGCTGCCTCGCCCAATGGAATTGGAAATGTAGTTTTGTAACCGTGAACCACATCCAATCCAAAAATTAATGGAATTTTCAAGCGTGATTTCATGGCAATTTCTTGCATCATGCGCGTATTTTTTGTTCCAATAATATTGAGCATTGACCCTACTCTGCCGGCTATTATTTGAGCTACTATAGTTGTATCGTCCGACAATGGACCAGTGGCTAAAAAGCTTCCGGTATATTGATTCATTTGCCCGATTTTCTCGTCGAGAGTCATTATATTTAGTAAAGAATCAACTTTGGCTGAATAAGGCGATATAGCAAAAAGAGCTGAACTGAAGAAAAATAAGAGTATGTAAAAAAGGTATTTCATTCGATAAAATTTCGAATTTAAAAACCAAATTCTGCCCGTTTTTGTTTGGGCAGAATTAGGTTGTGGTTTAACGTACTAAAAGTTTATTAGCAACAACTGTTCCATCGAGTTTTGTAAATTTTGCAATGTACAATCCATCGATTAATGACTTTTGGAATTGGGCTTTACCTTCGTTCAACAGTCCTGAAGAAATTTGTTGTCCTGATATATTTACAATTTCATATTTACTGAATTCATCACCAAAAACTTCGATACCTTGGTTATTTACTGTACATTTAACCACATCTTGTTTGATAGTGGTAACAGCTGAAGTTCCGGCATCGGCAGTAGCTTCAAAATTGGTTATTATTACATCATCAATATCAAAAGTACCTTTTTGATAGGCTGCTCCAAACGACAAATCAGCTTTATCGGTATTAATATTCCAATTTGAAGGTGCTGTTACAAAGTATTCGTAACGTTTCCAGTCCTTGCTGAGTTTTGTAGTAAACTCTCCGGTAATTGGCATGTCGTTATTTTTAACAGCAGATTTAAGATAAAACAAATCATTCGCTTTTGCCCAGAATGATACAAGGTATGTTTTATTGGCAGCTAAAGTAATATCGGTTTGTTTTATATATGAATTGTACTCTGACACGCTTGCTGCTGCAGTTGCGATTCGAACTGCATTCGTACCATTTTTTGCGCCAAGATTTAACAAGAAAGCATCGCTTGAAGTTGACCAATTTTCCAACCCGTTTAGTTCAAAATCACCATTTCTAAGTTGTGTAGAATAATCCGTATTCAACAACTCAGGCAAATTAGTATTAAAATTAAGTGTGTCCATATCAGCCAGCACAATATTATCAATCCAATATAAGCCCGTTGATCGGCCAAACATAAAAGTCATTATTCCACCTCTTGCTCCAGAAGTGGTTATATTTGATGTGGTTTCGTAATAGTACCGTGTCCATTCATTGGTCAAGGTAAATTGTTTTTCTCCATTGGTCCAGGTAGCATTATTGGTATCGGCGAATTTAACATCAATTTTTTGCCCATTATCTGCTTTTGCCCAAAATGAGACTATGTAATTATGATCTTTAACAACTTTCATTTTTCGGGAATTTAATTGAACATCCCAAAATGTACCCGGATTTATTGTATTAACTGCAATTTTTAATGATTTGTAGGCTTCGTACGAATCTGTATTATCAGTCACAAATAATGCATTCGCACCATTATTTGCAATGGTTGTAAAACCACCCTCAGTTCCAAACTCAAAACCGGAATTTACAGGTAATAAATTATTTGTTTCGTATTGATAGCGCAATAACGGTTCTTTAATTATTTCTGTAATTTCAATGTCATCTACCCAGAAAATGCCATAACTGCCACCTGCCTGAAAACTAAAATCTTTTTTTCCTGCATTAGCAGCATTACAAACAAAAGTAAACGAGTACTGTTTCCATGTTGTAGCATCAAGAATGGTAGGAAAGGCCAGACCATTTGCTACTGCCACAGTCACTTGCCGATTGTTCCCATCGCCATCGCCACGAGCCCAAAATGACACCTTGTATTCTTTGTCCTTTTCGTAATATACACCACCGCACACTGCCATCATATCCCATGGATTGTTAGGATTATCAGTATCAATTTTCAATGACCAGCTTCCCGTTCTTGATACAGTATTGTCGTAAGTCAAAGATCCATAGTCTGTGCTAAATTTATTGTTAACCGGAGTGCCACCTACCCACCAGTTTTGAGCTTCAAATCCAGGATCATTCAGGCCGATAGGTTGTTCTTCGAGCGAAAGATCATCGATATAAATTACGCCCTCATTTGCAGCACCATGGAAGTAAATATCCACATCTGCCGTTCTTGAAGCAACAAATGTAACTTCGTGTTGTTCCCAGTCTCTGGTCCAAACCC
>JBMOHZ010000368.1:0-2971 GCA_049317585.1 Paludibacter sp. | reverse complement strand
ATCGTCGCTGACGCAGGACGATAAAAATGTGGTAAACGCCGAATTAAGAGGCTTACGGGCTTATTATTATTACAATTTGCTCGATTTATATGGTGGTGTACCAATTGTAACTAGTTTCGAAACCACCGATGTGCCCAAACAAGCCAGCCGCGATTCCGTTTTCCGTTTTGTGGAAAAAGAATTAATTGAAATAACGGGGTTATTGCCTTCGGGAATTGCATACAGCCGTTTCACACAAAATGTGGCTTATACACTGTTGGCTCGTTTGTACCTCAATGCCGAAGTATTTACCGGAACTCCACGCTGGAAAGATTGCCTGACCGCTTGCGAAAAGGTAAAAGGATTTACGCTGAACAACAACTATTTCGACAATTTTGCAACCGACAACGACCAAAAAGCAGAGGAGATTATTTTTGCCATTCCGTATGACCACAAACAAAACACGCAGGGAAACTATTTAGCATCAATGACTTATCATTACAACCAAAAATATGCTTTTTCGGTTGATGGAACATATCCCTGGTGTGGCAATGGTATTTGTGCAAAACCGACTGTGTATGGTACTTTCGATGCTGCTGATACCCGCCGGAAATCGCTGCTTGTTGGAGAACAACTAAGCAAAGCAACCGGCGAAGTAATTATGATGGACAATGGAAGCCCGCTAAGTTATACGGTTGATATTGGGGATTATACCAAGGCTTTGCAGAATGAAGGAGCGCGATTGCATAAATACCAATGGCGTGCCGACGATAAATGGGAACGCGACAATGACCTTGTGCTGATGCGTTATGCCGAAGTAATTATGATGAAAGCCGAAGCGAATTACCGTCAGGGCTTTACCACCACCGCTGCAAATTTAGTGAATCAGTTGCGCAAAAGAGCTGGTTTGGGCGATATCTCGACACTCGACAATGCTTCGCTCGAAACAGAATGGCTGCACGAGTTTGTTTTTGAAGGACTGCGCCGAAACACCAACATTCGCTTTGGCACATTTTTTAATTCGGGCTGGAACAAAAGTGTTACTCCGGCTTATCGTGGGGTTTTCCCAATTCCTCAGTCAGTGTTGGATTTAAATAAAAACTTAATTCAAAATACAGGATATTAATCATGCATAAATTAATTTATAAAGTTCTTTTGGTAGGTTTATCGATGGCATTTTTTAGCGCTTGTAAAACCGACGACGATGCCACTTATACGGTAATTCCTATTGCGCCCGTTGCTGTGACTAAGTCCAACAACATGAAATTGTATGTTCACTACATGCCTTGGTTCGAAACCAAAGCGAGCAATGGTGGTACATGGGGTTCGCACTGGAAAATGAGCCGTTGTAATCCCGATAGTGTGGATGGTAACGGCCGACGCAATATCGCTTCGCATTATTATCCAATTATCGGACCGTATGCTTCGGGCGACCCCGATTTGATTGAATATCACTTGCTTCTGATGAAATATTCGGGCATAGATGGTTTGCTGAATGCTATTATCGATGCTTGTAAAAAGGTAGGACTTGAATTTGCCATTATTTACGAAGACCGCACCATCCCGAATGTGATGTTGAATACGGGCAATAAAGATACGGTTGAACTGGCAGTTGCTGATATGGCTTTTATCATGAATAGTTACATGAAACGAAGCAATTACATTAAAATAAATAATGCGCCGCTGCTGGGAGTTTTTGGTCCCGATTTTATCAATAAACCAAATCAGTGGACAGATATTTTAAGCGTTTATCAACAAAAACCGCATTTTATGATTCCTTACGGTGAGCATGTTGGTGGCAACAACTATAATTATTTTTATCCAAAGGCTGGAGCCCAAAACACCAATTCGGTGTATTTATGGCCTTGGGGTGCTTGGTGGGCAAACGATAATACAACGGATAAAAACGACCACGGAAACGACATAAACCGCACAAAACGGGTATGGGACTATCTGAAAACCAACAATATTGATGTTTTTGCGGGAGCATGGCCGGGCTTTCATTCGTATTATAATCAGGGCGACGGACGCGACAGTTTGTTTTATGTGGATTACCGCAAAGGTGAACTTTGGAACGATATGTTGAATTTGGCGAAAGAGCGCAATGCGCAACATCTTCAACTGATTACATGGAACGATTTTGGCGAAGGAACCATGATTGAACCAACCGTTGAATTTGGCTATTCGTACCTTAATTCGTTGCAGACATTTGCCGGTACATCTACCTCAACATCGGATTTAGAAAAAATTTACGAATTATACAATTTGCGTAAGGAATTCAGAAACGATGCCGAAAAACAAGCAAAACTAAGTCAGGCATTCTATTATTTTGCATCCATGCAATCGCAAAAAGCCATTGAGTTGGTTAATCAGGTTAAATAATTAAAAAACAGATGAGTATGAATAACTTAAAAGTAGCAGTAGGCCTGATATGTTTGGCAATTTTTACTGTTTCCTGTTCAAAAAAATGCGAAGTAAATGTAATATCGCCTGATGGAACCATCCGCATCGAAGCAGGTGTGGAAGACGGGAAACCGTTTTATTCTGTCGCCAAAGACAAAGCCGTTGTTATCGAAAAGTCGTTTCTGGGGTTTTTACTCCAAAACAACGATGTTTTTTACAGCGATTTTGAATTAATCGATACCAAATTTCGCTCTGTGTCCGACGAATGGGAACAGCCTTGGGGCGAAGACCGTGTGGTGAAAAATACATTTAACGAAACCGTTCTTATGTTGCAGCAAAAAACGGGTGCAAAACGAAAGCTTAATATCGTTTTCCGTGCTTTTAACGATGGCATTGGCTTTCGGTACGAGTTTCCAGAGCAGGAAAACCTGAAAGACCTTGTGATAATGGACGAAATTACCGAGTTTGCTGTGGTAGGTAATCCGCAGTCGTGGTCAATTCCTACCAATCGGACCAATTATTTCGAAAATTTATATACCAAAAAACAGCTTACTGAACTCGATACTGTTAGCACTCCGCTTACCATGCA
>JBMOHZ010000367.1:0-2972 GCA_049317585.1 Paludibacter sp. | reverse complement strand
AAATTTAAATCAGATTTTTTGGTGCATTTATAAATTCTTTGCGAACTTTTGTAATGTAAATGTCAAAAATATGTTGTAAAACATTTTTATACAATTAGTGTTGCTTTGTTTATAAATTCGATGAATTAATGCAACAAAGATTTCAATTATAATTTGAATAGCATTTATTGCTTTCAAAATGAAACTGAATGTTGATAACAATTATTTTACTATGATTTTTAAATGTTTGTTTTACATAAGTTGTTGATAAATATTCATTCTACTGTAATGTATTTTAACAATACTTGTTCTATATTTGCGGCTTATTGTAAAATCAAGCTTTTAATGTAATGTTTGATAATAAAATAGAATTTAAATCAGAGTATAATTTTTAATTAAAACAAAACGATTTATGATGAAAAGATTCATTTATTTCGCAATTATTTTTGTTGTTGCCGTGAGTGCAACTTTGAATGCTCAAGTTACTACGTCGAGCATGAGTGGACAGGTAAACGATGCTAAAGGGGCTGTTATTGGTGCAAATATAATTGCCACCCACACATCTTCGGGAACCACTTATGGAACTGTCACTAACTCGGAGGGCCGTTACAACCTCAATGGTATGCGTGTCGGAGGACCATACACAGTGGAAATTAGTTACATTGGATATGGTAAAAGTACCACTAACAACGTAATCTTGAGTTTAGGAGGAAACTATGCATTAAATGTAGTTCTCTCTGAAAAAGCATCAACTTTAGATGAAGTTGTAGTTTCTGCAGCTCGTACAAAATTCACAACTGAAAAAACAGGCGCAGTAACAAATATCACAAGTAGTCAGATAACAAGTTTACCATCAGTAAGCCGTAGTATTTTAGATGTTACACGCCTTTCACCTTATGGAGGCAACGGGATGAGCTTTGGTGGCACAGATGGACGTACTGCTAACTTTACAGTGGATGGAGCTAATTTTAACAACAACTTCGGTTTGAGTTCTTCACTTCCCGGTGGAGGCAGCCCAATTTCTATTGAAGCTATCGAAGAATTACAAGTTGTAATTACTCCTTATGATGTTCGTCAAACTAACTTTATTGGTGGAGGTGTAAACGCTATAACAAAATCAGGAACAAATGCTTTCAAAGGTAGTGCCTACGTTTATCATAGAAACGAAAACTTACGAGGTGATGCAGTTTTTGGTCAACAAATAACAGGTGCACGCAATGTAGACCGCAATACAACTTATGGCTTCAGTGCAGGTGGCCCAATTATCAAAAATAAATTGTTCTTTTTTGTAAGTGGTGAAATGGCCAAAACACCTACGATTGTTAATCGTTGGATGGCTTCGACAAATGGTGTGGCTGATGCAAACAATTATATTTCGCGCACCACCGTAAGCGATCTTCAAGCAGTTTCTGATTATGCGAAAACTAAATATGGATATGACGCAGGGTCATTCACAAATTTCCCAGCTGATGAAAATAATTACAAACTTCTTGCACGTTTGGATTGGAATATCTCAAAGAAACATCGTTTAGCTTTGCGTTATAATTATACAAAAAATCTTAACTGGACATCTCCTAATGCCAGTTCTATGGACGGTGGAACCCGTATGTCTGAAGCTAGAATGTCACAAGCATCCATGTCATTTGCAAACTCTATGTATTCAATGAATAACATTGTTCATTCATTGTCTTTAGACTTAAATAGCCGTCTGACTGATAATATATCGAACCAATTTTTGGCAACATTTTCAAAACTCGACGATGTGCGTGGATCCAATTCAAAGGAATTCCCTTTTATTGATATTTTGAAAGATGGACAAGCCTATATGTCATTAGGATATGAGCTTTTTACATGGAATAATGCAGTTCACAACGACGCATTAAATATCAAAGATGAACTCACATACTATTTAGGCAATCATAGAATTGTAGGAGGAATAGCCTACGAATATAAGATGGCAGATAATGCGTATATGCGTAACGGTACAGGATATTATCGCTATACAAGTATGAATGACTTTTTAACTGGTGCAACCCCCGAGGTTGTAAACTTAACTTATGGTTATGATGGTGAGAAAAATCCAGCAGCTCGCGTAAGAACAAATAAAATTGGAGTTTACTTACAAGATGATTGGAGTGTTACTGATGATTTCAAACTTTCGGCCGGACTACGTCTAGATGGATTATTGTTCAATAATAGCGATTTATTAACAAACAAAGCTATTTTAGATCTTGATTATTCAGGTCGTCATATCGATACAGGAAAATGGCCTGCTACAAATATCATTTTCTCACCTCGTATAGGTTTTGTATGGGATACTTTTGGCAATAAAAGCCTGAAAGTGCGTGGAGGAACCGGTCTTTTCTCGGGTAATTTACCTTTGGTATTCTTCACCAATATGCCTACAAATGGTGGTATGGTACAATATCAGGCACAAATTAATAGTTTGACCAAAGTTTTTGATGGAGTTGCTAATAAAGAAATTATTAAAGGCTACACTGGTACTTATACTACCGACTCCAAAGGAAACAGATTTGTTGATATGTCGCAGTTTGCAGGCGGACTTGTAACTGATGCTAATGGAAATGCAAACATTGCAGCTCTCTATGATAAGTTAACAAAAATGGGCTATCCTACCACTATTTCTCCTGCAGATGGAACTGTTCCTTCAGCAATTGCGGCTGTAGATCCAAAATTCAAAATGCCTGAAGTTTGGAAATCGTCACTTGCGGTCGACTATTCATTCAAAACTTCTTTTCCTCTCTCTGTAACAGTAGAAGGTGTTTTTAACAAAACAATCAACGGAGTTTCTATTTCAGATTGGAGTATTTCAAATGTTGGTGGTTTTGCCCGTTTCAACGGTGTAGACAATCGTCCGATTTATCCTGCAAGTTATCGTGTTGGCACAAAAGCATTTGTGTTGGAAAATACAAACTTAGGTTATGGTTGGATAGGAAATATTACGTTAAACGCTCAACCAACAAAATGGCTTA
>JBMOHZ010000366.1:0-2975 GCA_049317585.1 Paludibacter sp. | reverse complement strand
ACTTGCAACGCTCGAGGCTTTAGAACAGAGAAGGGCTGAAATGAACGCTCAAATAGAGACTGAAGTAGAAATTAATACTATTTTGTTAGCTAAAATACGTTCAGTAAACCGATCAAATTCTTTGCAATCATGAGTTTAGGTGAGTATGTAGGATCGGGAAGTGGAGTCACAAAGCTACTTCTACATTTGAATGGTACAAGTGTAGATAGTTCTGGTAATGCTAATAATGGTATATCTAACAATGTGGGATATGGCAAAAATTATGGTGTATTTAATCAAGGTGGTTTATTTACACCCGGTCCAGGTAATAATACATATGGTTCATATATAGAAATAGCGCACTCAACATCATTAAATTTTACAAATAAGTTTACCTGTTCTATTTGGTTTAATAAAACTAATGGTTGGGATCATCTGTTTTTATTAGGTAAGGGGTCGGATTGGAATACAGGTTATTCTCTTCTTTTATTATCAAGTGGTGCTGATGCTAATCTTTTATATTTTTCAACACTAGGAACAACTAATCAAACATTGAAAAGTAAAACACAATTTACTACTAATGTATGGTATAATGTTGTATGTGTATATAATGGAACTAATAAATATATCTATATAAATGGTAAATTAGATAATTCAATTTCATCTACTGGAAATATAACTACAAATACAGTATCATTAAAAATTGGTAGAAGACCATTAATTCCACAAACATTTCCTTTTTGGGGTTCTATGGATGAAGTAATTATTGAAAATAGGGTCTGGAGTGAACAAGAAATTAAAAAATACTACACACAATGTAAAGGTAGATTTGCTACACTTTAAACAAACACTAAACCAATCATTCCAATGACACAACTACAAGAACTAAACCTAAACCTACTGATAGTATTAATCGCTATCTCGTTCCTGTTCTCATACGGAGATGGGTTAAAGATCCTTTGGGAGCAAGCAAAACCCGATGACAAAGCCCGCCGGTCGAAACAATGGCACGGAGTAAATTTAATACTTCACATCTTTATTGTGATAGGCTGCTCACTGCTTTACAAGTGGTGGGGACTGCTCATTGGCATGGTATCAGTATGGTTCGTCCATAATGTGGTAATAGCTGTACTGCTCGGGCAGAAATGGTACTATGTAGGAACTACAGCCTGGACCGACAGAATGATTCGAAAGATTTTTCCTTTTATAAAATTTGATAAAAATAAGTAGTGCAGATAAAAATTGGAAATACAATCGTTGCTGTGGATCCGGGCACCAGTTTGCCACTGGTGCTTAGGTCGCCACTATTTATAACTTCCGAGAGTCGAATACCCGGAAGTTATATTTTCAACACATCGTTCGCCGCCACTCCACAGCTGCGTAATGAGTTTGAGCAGGCACACCGGGTGCAACGTCATGGGCGGGCAACCGCCGAGCTTGCGTATGTAATTACATCGGGCAGTTTACGCTATGTGGGCACCTGCATAGTTACCCAAGCCGACCAGGATCAGTATGAGGTGTCGTTCAAAATCGATAATGGCGACTTTGCAGGAATCATTGCCGGTAAAACACTGAAGGAGCTATCGTGGGGCGACGATATTGTAATTACCGATTTTTATTCAGTGGCTTCAGTCGAAAATATTGTGGTGAGTTACAACGATCCATTATATGAAGGTTTCGTTACTTTTCCAGTTAATGAAACGCTTCATGTAATTAAGGACATTACCTCGTCGATGGGTGTGGATGGGCGCATGTTTGTTGCCGTTCAGGATACTACCTGCACTCAGTCAATAGTTTTGAACGCCGCTTTTACTTCCGGATCGCTGCAGGTAATTGCCCGTAAAAACGGAATTGCATATTTCGACGAAACATATACAGCTCAGCCTGGAGGCACTTTGCCCCCTCAGGAAATAGTTAACAGCCTTACTCTGCTTACCGGCGATGTTATTACGGTTGAACTGGTTTGCATTACCGAATCGTTGTTTCCGGCCGGTACCATTGCCGATATATTTGTATTTGTGTGCCTGGTTGAGTACAAAAAAACGAATCTGTTTGATGCGGTAGTATCGCAGGATCAGTATAGTTGTGACTTTACAGTTTTCCCGATATTCAACAAAGAGTTTCTTTCAAATTTTCCTGATGATATTTTTAAACTCGACAATCTTTCGATTAAAACTATTTATACCGAATACATAAAAGTTCTGAATTACTACAAAAACGGCGAATTTCCGTTGATGATATGGGGCAATGTTGAAAACGAACCATTTATTGCCGCCAACCTGTTTACCCCGTTTTTATATCTGAATACTATTGTCAAAAAAATTGCTTCCGAAGCGGGATACAGCATTGTTAATAATCCTTTCGACACAGTATATTTCAAAAACACAGTACTGTTCAATGCTTATGCCGAAAACACATACAGTTCCGACAGTACAACAAAACTGCCGGTAAACCCATCGTTCAAACTGGCAAACCATGTACCTGCCATGATGCAAAGTGATTTCATGAACTGGATTTCGCAGCTTACCGGTTTTATCCCTGTTATCGACAATAATACACGCACTATCACATTTGTTGATATTAAATCGAAATCAGTTGTAACGCCTACCAATCAGGCTGTATCGTTTCCGGGTATTTTACTACCATCGCCAAAAGTTACAGTAACTGATGAGTATAAAGGAATTATGCTCGAGCTGAAAATTGCATCAGCAGACAAATATCTCAGCAATATAAAGCCGTTGAACGAGAAGCTTATTTATAAAGGAACCGTTCCCGATATTTATCACTTATCCACCTTGGGCAATACGGTGAATGATATGTACCTGGTAACCTCGCTTAACGAATATTGGGTGTGGCAATATTCAACTGAAACATATTTACTTGCCTGGGTTTTTTACAGCAAAAAATTTCAGATAGTATACACCGAAGGAGAAGAGCCTTACCTGCAACGCACCACTAATTTATGTCCGGTACTTTCGTCGTATGTAGCTGACGAA
>JBMOHZ010000365.1:0-3000 GCA_049317585.1 Paludibacter sp. | reverse complement strand
AAGAAATATTTTTCAACTATTTAATTCAATTCCTTATCTAAACGACATTGATTCTCCATTAGTAAAAGTAGTCCATTGCAGTCACGCATAATTAGACCTAATAGTATTTGTTCTTTGAAACTAAAAGCAGAACATTTCCTTTGCTCTCCTTTCATCATTAAATAGTGAAAAACTTCTTGCACTTTTTGAGGATTGTCTTCTTGAAAACACTGAATTAAATACTTACGTCCGTTATTCATGATAATTTCATTACTATCAACGTAGTTTTTAATTTCAGATTCAATTTGTGCTTGAGTGTTAATACAAATAAAAAGACCCAAAATAATTAAAGTTTGAAGTTTGGTTTTCATTTTAGTTTTATTGTTAATTTGTCGAAATGATTTGATTTTTTGAAACTGTTAATTTAGTTCGTTCTCAATAATTTCGGTCATCACTTCTTTTATATCCAACCCCGCTGCTGCTATTTGTTGAGGAATAAAGCTGGTGGTAGTCATTCCCGGCGTAGTATTTACTTCCAACAAATTAATTACATCACCTTCCGAAATAATATAATCAATCCGAACTATTCCTTTACATCCCAAAATATCGTAAATGGCCGAAGTGAGTTTTTGAACGCGTTCGGTCAGGTGGTCACTTATACGAGCGGGAGTAATTTCCTGTACCTGACCTTTATATTTTGCATCATAATCGAAAAATTCATTTTCGCTTACCACCTCTGTTACAGGTAAAACCTGCGATTTGGTTTTGGTTTTATATATTCCGCAAGTTATTTCTGTTCCTGCCAAAAATGCTTCAATCATCACTTCGCTTCCTTCGGCAAATGCTTTTTCGATGGCAGGTTGAACCTGCTCGATAGTTTTTACTTTCGTCACACCAAAACTACTACCTCCAACGTTTGGTTTTACAAAGCACGGGAAACCAATTTTTTGAGCCACTTCTTCATTTGTAACTGATTGCCCAGCCCGCAAAACAAGTGATTCTGAAACTTTTACACCAAATCCTTTTAAATATTGATTGCATGTAAATTTATTGAAAGTAACAGCAGCGGCCAAAACTCCACAACATGAATATGGCAAACCAATTAATTCAAAATAACCTTGAAGAATCCCGTTTTCGCCGGGAGTTCCGTGAATAGTAATGTAGGCAAAATCAAAATTAGTTTTTTCACCATTTCGAGTAAAACTAAAATCGTTTTTGTCAATGGTAATTTTCTCTGAATCAGACCATTCCACTTGCCATATTTTACCTACAATGGTAACAATGTACAAATTATAACGGTCTTTATCCATAAACGAATATAATCCCGCTGCACTTTTGAGCGAAACTACTACTTCCGACGAATCACCGCCGGCAACAATGGCAATATTTTTTTTCATAATATCTACCCCAAACCTTTCCTACCAAAAGTAGGATAACCTTCGGAGAACTAAATTAGTAATATTTTTCCTGTTTATTTTTAATACATCTATCGCATCATAATATTGGAACTCTTCCTATTATGATATTCGGAATCAAAATTCTTTCATTAAAAACTCCCGCAAATGAATTATCTGAATCCCATCTGTTGTAGTTCCTAAAGCAAAATCGTCTAATGTTACAATGAATTTAGGAAAATTATCTTTCACCTTTAGTAAGCTCAACATTTCCCTGTTTTTTGTTTTTTCCAATTCTAATCTGAAAGCAACTTGCACATAAACACGCTCTTGTAGTTTTCGTCCAATAAAATCAATTTCCAAATTATCTACTTTACCGACATAAACTGATTGTCCTAAGCGAATAAGGTGCATATATACAACATTTTCCATCCATTTCTGTATTTCAGTCAACGGATCAAAACCTTGAATCGCATTTCTAATTCCTAAATCTTCAAAATAGTACTTCTCACCAACCTCAAATAATTTTAAACCTTGAATATCTGCTCGTCGAGCTTTATGTATAAAGTAAGCATCGCAAAGTGCAGCCGTATAATCAATTACCATTTGAGTTGGTAATTTTTGTTGTTGAGATTTTAAGTATTTACTTATATTTGAAGCCGAAAATAAACTACCTAAATTATTGGCAATATAAGCCACTAAACGCTGCATAAAATCAATATTCCGAATTTGCTTTCGCGAAATTACATCTTTCAGTAAAATAGTAGAATACAGATTCTTCAAATACTCAAAACAAAGTTGTTCATCACCTTTAAAATGAACCAAATAAGGCATTCCTCCGATTCTAAGGTATTTTTGAAGCGTTTGGTTATTATTTTCCAAGCGATGAAAAACCATAAATTCGCGGTACGATAGGCTATGAATTGGAAACTCCATATAACGTCCAGCCAAATAAGTCGCCAGTTCGCCCGAAAGCATATTAGCATTACTTCCAGTGCAATAAATATCGCAGCAATTTTCAGCTAACAAACTCCTTAAAGTATTTTGAAAGAACGGCACTTCTTGAATTTCATCAATAAAAACATAGTTGTTTTTATCTACTTTCAATTGATCCTTTATAGTTTTATATAAATCTTCATCAGTCAAGATTTCGCTAAATTCCTTTAGCTCTTTGTTGATGTAAATAATATGAGTATTTGATTTTTCTTTACTTATTATCTCAATTATTTGCCTGATAATAAAACTTTTACCTATACGTCTTTGACCCGTCAGTATTTTAATAATTGGCTGTCCAATGTATGAACGAATCTTTTCCGTGTAATCTGGTCTGTCAAATACCTCTATTTCCATAATGTGTATCTAATAAAATATGCAAATATACAGTTTTATTCGATATATACAATGAAATATATTAAAAATTAAACATTATCATATATATCTAATATAATTGTTCAATTACATGTATTTATCATATATACATCACAAACATCTCAATCATTCATAGTTTTGGCATACCCACGCCACTTATCAATCAGCTTCTGCATGTCGTCGGGCAATTCACTTTCGAAATGCATAAATTCTCCCGTGCGTGGATGTACAAATCCTAACGTTTTGGCATGTAAAGCTT
>JBMOHZ010000364.1:0-3004 GCA_049317585.1 Paludibacter sp. | reverse complement strand
ATTCCACGCCACGAAGTGCGAGACATACGATATCGGTACGAACCATGAATAGCTAACGGCAAAAATGCAAAAAGCATTAAATAAAGTATAATCACGCCCAAAATAAGTTGGTCGTTAAGTAATAATCCCAAATATACACTCAATAAAACAAAAACTATTAACAAGGTTTTGAGCATACCAATAAACATTTCTTTGCCTGTACCATGAAACACAAATTGATCGTTGTTGAAAACAGTAGAACTGTACATAAACTTAAGTTGCTTAGCCTTAGCCCATGGATAATAAATACCGAGTGTAATAGCAGTAAGTAACCAATTTACAATGACAATACCAAAAAATGTACTACCCGTACCATTAAAACTGAGTGTAAAATCCTTTTTTTCAGCAGGTTGAATTTCCATAAAATTAAATTTAATCGTTAATAATTTATTATATTTATGCAAATATAGATAAATAATTTGATTTAACTCAGCCCTAATCATAAAATTTCTATATTCATTAAAAAAAAATAATCACTTGAAGTAAGAAGCAAAATATGTATGTTTATTCAATTTGACTATAAAAAAAATATCAAGTCAAAATAATTCATTTAGCTTCAAAAAAAAATGTAAATATATTTGTCGAATTGCCTATTTTTTTGTAATTTCGCGGCGATTTAGAAAGACAACTCAATTTTAAATAATAAATAAAATGATTAAAGTAGGTATCAATGGTTTTGGCCGCATCGGACGTTTAGTTTTCCGTGCTGCTCAAGAAAGAAACGATGTTCAAATCGTTGCAGTAAATGACCCATTTTTGGATCTTGACTATTTGGTTTACATGTTACAGTACGATACTGTACATGGACAATTCAAAGGAACTGCTGAAAACAAAGGTGGTAAATTGTTCGTTAACGGCAAAGAAGTAGCTTTCTTCGCTGAAAAAGATCCAGCTGCTATTGGTTGGGGTGCTTCAGGTGCTGACTATGTTGTTGAATCAACAGGTGTTTTCACTACAATTGACAAATGTAAAGCTCACCTTGCTGGTGGTGCAAAAAAAGTGGTTATCTCTGCTCCATCTAACGACGCTCCTATGTTTGTTTGTGGTGTGAACTTAGATGCTTATACTGCTGATATGGATATCGTATCGAATGCTTCATGTACTACAAACTGTTTAGCTCCTATGGCTAAAGTATTGAACGATAACTTCGGTATCGTTGAAGGTTTGATGACAACTGTACACGCTGCAACAAATACTCAAAAAACAGTTGATGCTCCATCTGCTAAAGATTGGCGTGGTGGTCGTTCAATTTTAGGAAACATTATTCCTTCATCTACAGGAGCTGCTAAAGCGGTAGGTAAAGTAATTCCTGCATTGAATGGCAAATTAACTGGTATGGCTTTCCGCGTTCCAACTGCTGACGTTTCAGTTGTTGACTTAACAGTACGTTTGGAAAAATCAGCTTCTTACGACGAAATCAAAGCAGCTATGAAATTAGCTTCTGAAACTACTATGGCTGGTGTACTTGGATATACTGAAGATTCAGTTGTTTCTTCTGACTTTATCCACGAATCACGTACTTCGGTATTTGATGCTGGTGCTGGTATTGCTTTGAACGGAAACTTTGTAAAAGTTGTTAGCTGGTACGACAATGAGTGGGGTTATTCTAACAAAGTGTTAGATTTGATCGCACACATGGATACAGTAAAATAATTTACAATCCTATATTGATTAAAACCCTTGTGATTTGCTTCACAAGGGTTTTTTGATATTGAATAACTATGTATTTATCTCCGAAATTCTAAACTTTTGTAACTCAATGTTTGTTTGAGTAAAATAATTATAAATCAAATAAAAAACACGTATGGCAACTAAAAAACAATTTGGCGAAACAGTAGAAGGGTACAACATACCTGTATTGAACGAACGGGAAATTAGAGCTGCAGCAGGAATACTTTTTCTGGCAGTTTTTATTGCGTTGATGCTTATTATTTTCAAAGAAAATTTTGTATTTATAAAATACGTAATTACTTCATTTTTTATCGATTTTATAATTCGTATATTTATCAATCCTAAATACTCACCTACTTTGATTATTGGGCGAATGATAGTTTCGCGCCAAAACCCAGAATACATAGGCGCAATTCAGAAAAAGTTTGCCTGGATAATTGGTTTAATTCTATCTTTGACAATGTTTATACTAATGGTAGTATTAAACACTTATAGTCCAATCTCAGGAATTATTTGTTTGATATGTTTAATCTTTCTGTTCTTCGAATCCTCATTTGGTATATGCTTAGGCTGCATAGTGTATGGCTGGATTTACAAAGAAAAAGCGCAATACTGCCCTGGAGAGGTTTGTGACATTAAGCAAAAACAAGCCATACAGAAAACATCTTTGTGGCAAGTAATTATTGTTGTTGTATTTATTGCATTGATAATTGTTTTAGCAAATCAATTTAACGCATTTTTAAGCGTGAAACCGCACAGTTTATTTTAAAACAACTAAAATTCAATCACTTTCATATCTTCGCCCAAAATTGTTTTCTCGAAAACGGCTTTTGCTTCTCGCAATAAGCCGTTTTTGTTTGCGTATCGTGCCGAATAATGCCCTATTATTAGTTGACTTACATTGGCTTTGAGTGCAATGGTAGCGGCTTGTTCGGCAGTGGAATGCTGTGTGTTTTTAGCACGCACCAATTCATCATTCATAAAAGTAGCTTCGTGATACAATAAGTCTACATCTTTAATTATTGGCACAATTTTTTCGGAATAGGCTGTATCTGAGCAATATGCATATCGCTTAGGTTTTTCGGGCATGGTAGTTAATCGCTCATTCGGAATGGTTTCGCCCTCGTCGGTTACAAAACCTTCGCCTTGCTTTATTTTTGGTATTCGCCAGGTTGGGATATTATAAAAGTCAATCATATCGCGTTTAATATGACGGTCGCTCGTTTTTTCTTCGAACAAAAAACCACTCGATGGCACCCGATGCTTCAAAGGAATTGAATAAACCTGTATGGAG
>JBMOHZ010000363.1:0-3011 GCA_049317585.1 Paludibacter sp. | reverse complement strand
ATCGGGAGCATTACTATCGACGAAGACTTGATGGATGCTGCCAACATTATAGCTAACGAAAAAGTAACTATTGTAAACAACAACAATGGGGAGCGATTCGAAACTTACGTTATTCCTGGCAAGCGCAGTTCGGGTGTTATTTGCCTAAATGGTGCTGCTGCACGACTGGTACAACCCGGTGATATTGTGATAATTATGGCATATGCTATGATGGAAATGGAAGAAGCACGTACATTTAAACCTGCGGTAGTATTTCCGGATACAGCAACGAATAGGATAGTTTAGGGCTTCGCCGTTATTTGGGCTGGGCCGTTATTAGCTTCGCGATATTAGGCCCAGCCTGCCGTAGGCAAGTGCGCCGTTATTTATTGATATTTATTGTTCTGTTGTCTGTTGTCTGTCGTCTTTATTTAAAAATGAAAGTAGTAATTATAAAATACAATGCTGGTAATATCCGTTCGGTGCTTTTTGCATTGGAGCGTATAGGCGTACAAGCTGTTGTAACTGACAATCACGATGAAATACGTGCAGCCGATAAAGTGATTTTTCCGGGTGTAGGCGAAGCATCGTCGGCTATGATATACCTACGTTCCAAAGGGTTGGATACGCTTATTAAAAGCTTGAAACAGCCTGTGTTGGGCATTTGCCTAGGCATGCAGCTTATGTGTTCGCACTCCGAAGAAAACAATACCGATTGCTTGGGCATTTTCGACCAAAAAGTACGATTGTTTCCCACAGCAGGTTTTAAAATTCCACAAATTGGTTGGAATAATATAACTCATTTAAAGTCGGACTTAATGCAAGGCATTGACGAAAAGGCATATATGTATTTTGTACACAGCTATTATGTCGAAAATTGTGACGAAGCCATAGCCAAAACCGATTACATTATTGAATACAGTTCGGCCATACAAAAAGATAATTTTTATGCCGTACAGTTTCATCCCGAAAAATCGGGCGATGTAGGACAAAAGATTTTGGAGAATTTTATTAAGTTATAAAGTTTGTAACGTTATAAGGTTCATAAGGTTTGCTTGTTCATCATCACATTATCACAACTTGTCCCTGCCAGTTCCGATGTATCGGAAATGTATCGGGATCAACCTATCACCACATCATCACATCAATAAAATGACCTTCGAGCTTCAACATACCGACCAAAATTCCAACGCACGCACTGGTGAAATTACCACCGATCATGGTAAAATACAAACTCCTATATTTATGCCCGTGGGCACTGTGGCATCGGTTAAAGCAGTTCATTTTCACGAGTTAAAAGAAGATATCAAAGCCCAAATTATTTTGGGTAATACCTATCATTTATATTTGCGTCCGGGTATTTCTATTTTGGAACAGGCTGGTGGTTTACATAAGTTCAATGGTTGGGACAAGCCTATATTGACCGACAGTGGTGGTTTTCAAGTATTTTCGCTCTCGGCCAATCGTAAGTTGAATGAAGATGGCGCCACATTTCGCTCACATATCGACGGCAGCAAGCATTTATTCACTCCCGAAAGTGCTGTTGACATTCAGCGCTCCATAGGTGCCGATATTATAATGGCTTTCGACGAATGTACGCCCGGCGATGCCGACTACAATTACGCCAAAAAATCGATGGAGCTTACGCATCGATGGTTAGCGCGTGGAACCAAGCATTTTGATGCTACCGAACCCAAATATGGCTATTCGCAAGCCTACTTTCCCATTGTGCAAGGGTGTGTTTATCCCGATTTGCGCCGTCAGTCGGCTGAGTTTATAGCTTCACAAAATCGCGAAGGTAATGCCATTGGAGGACTGGCTGTAGGCGAGCCAACCGAAAAAATGTACGAAATGATAGAGGTGGTAAACGAAATTTTACCCAAAGATAAACCACGCTACCTGATGGGCGTAGGCACACCTCAAAACTTACTCGAAGGCATAGAACGTGGCGTGGATATGTTCGACTGCGTAATGCCAACCCGCAATGGACGTAATGGTATGCTTTTTACATCGCAAGGCATTATGAATATGAAAAATGAAAAGTGGAAAAACGACTTCTCACCACTCGACGAATTTGGAACTTCGTACGTTGACCATGCATATACCAAAGCGTACCTGCGCCATTTATTTATTAGTAAAGAATATTTGGCCTTGCAAATAGCATCTATCCACAACCTTGCATTTTACCTGTGGCTTATGGGCGAAGCCCGCCACCACATACAAATAGGCGATTTTACACACTGGAAAGCCGAAATGATGTACCGCTTAGGACGCCGATTGTAAAAAAAACTGGTATTTACTATTTAACTAAGTCCTGTAAAAAGCAAAGATTCTGTTTTATAAGTCTGACTATTCAATTATAATATCATATCTATATAGCAAACCGGCAATTCCTTCGCATGCGAAGCGAGTTTTTTTCACTTTATTGCTTTCGAGATAGCGGCAATATCAATTTCTCTATATACTTATTTAATTCAATTCCTGTTTTTAATAATTTGAAATCAGAGTATCGTTTTCCAACCACCTGTATTCCAATGGGTAATGAATCAGAACTTAACGAAATGGGCATTGATAAAACCGGATTTTCGGTAAGTGTAAAAGGCGTAGTATATGCTTGTGTCGCCATATAATAATGTAGCTTTTCGTTGTTTACAAGCAATGGATCGTTGTATATACTGAAATTGCCATAGGTTTTAGTTGGGGCATGGTGATTGAAAGCTTTAGTGGAACTTACCGGACAAATAAAAACATCATATTGACTCAGGAAATTTTCCATTTCGGTAATCATATCGTCTTGGATATTAACCGCTGTCATATATTTCTCAACCGAGGTTGGTTTTACAATATTCTGATGCATAGGTACATTTTTCAACACTCCTTTTGTAAATGGTAATCCCATCCATTTTACAAAATTTGAAGTACTATAACCACCCTGCATACCTACAAAGCTTCCCCAGGTTTTCCAAGCTTTATTAAAATCAAAGGGTGGAGTTATCTTTCTACAATTTGCACCTGCTTGTTCTAATTTTGAA
>JBMOHZ010000362.1:0-3022 GCA_049317585.1 Paludibacter sp. | reverse complement strand
GCAATTCAAATAAGAATTAAATACTTTAACGAGAAAACAAAATGAAAACATACACTTTAGATGAAGTTCAAGACAAACTAATCGGCACGATTGGTACACCAGAGCGAGACAGATTTGAATATGAATTACAATTAGAAATGATTGGTGCTGCCATTAAACAAACCCGCAAACAAAGACATTTAACGCAAGAGGAACTCGGCAATATTATTGGTGTAAAAAAAGCTCAGATTTCACGATTAGAAAACAAAGCGAGCAATGTAACTTTTGATACCATGTTTCGTGTATTTACGGCGTTAAAAGCAAAAGTTACATTTCAAGTGGAAATACCATGAAACTTACAAAAAACCGAACTTCCCTTTTATCCCAAGGTAAGTTCGGTTTTTTTGTCCATTCGGGGCGCGACTTAAAGTCGCACTCCGACTGTGCATTTCGAAACATAAAACGAGAAACAATTTTTATTTAATAGGAGTATTTTTAAGCGTT
Organism: Paludibacter sp.; assembly: GCA_049317585.1. Classification (GTDB taxonomy): domain Bacteria; phylum Bacteroidota; class Bacteroidia; order Bacteroidales; family Paludibacteraceae; genus Paludibacter. The sequence continues at coordinate 2,539 of JBMOHZ010000362.1, read as the reverse complement.
TCAACCAAATAATCCCAGAAAAGCTGCACGGTGGCAATGTTTACTTTTTCGTCGGGCGAATGTGGGTAACGAATGGTTGGCCCAAACGAAATCATATCCATATTTGGATAGTGTGTTCCTAAAATACCACATTCGAGACCGGCATGGATAATCATAATTTTAGGTGTTTTGCCATATTTGTCTTCGTATATTTTCAACATAGCTTTTAAAATTGGCGAATCCAAGTTTGGCTTCCATCCAGGATATCCGCCCACAAATTCCACTTTTGCACCAGCTAAAGCAAAATTACTTTCGATAATAGATGCCAATTCGTCTTTGCGTGAATCAACTGAGCTACGAAGCAACGAACGCAATTCAATACTTTTACCATCCGATTTAATAATGGCTAAATTATTGGAAGTTTCTACTACAGTTGGCAATTCGGGAATAAAACGGTAAACACCATTGAAACATGCTGTAACACCATTTATCAGGTCATCTTGAATTTCTTCGGGGATTAATCCACTAGGCAAAGCAACATCCTGGGCAGTAAGCGAAATATTGTTTTCGACACCAGCAAACTCTTCCACAAAAAGGGTTTCCATCTCGTCGATCAAATCCATTATATCGTCCACAGCATCACCAGGTACAGTAAGCACCGCAAATGCTTCGCGTGGAATGGCATTACGTAAACTTCCACCTTCGATACTTGCTAAGCGAGCTTGACATTCGGCCACAGCCAGTTTCAAAAAGCGGAACATGAGTTTATTGGCATTGGCGCGCTGCAAATGAATATCCACACCTGAGTGTCCACCTTTAAGTCCTTTTAACGTTACTTTCACTGCCACATCTCCTTCGGGGATTTCCACTTCGTTGTAAGCAAATGAAATATTAGCATCCAACCCACCTGCACAACCCACATACAATTCACCTTCATCTTCGGAGTCCAGATTCATCAAAATATCACCTTTCAAAAAACCAGGCTCTAACCCAAAAGCTCCATGCATACCTGTTTCTTCGTCTACGGTTATAAACATTTCAATAGCCGGATGCGCAATATCGTTGGATGCAAGCACTGCCATTGCAGCCGATATACCCATACCATTATCTGCTCCGAGTGTAGTATCTTTTGCAGTAACCCAGTCACCATCAATATAGGCTTGAATAGGGTCGGTTTCGAAATTGTGGGCAATGCCTGAGTTTTTCTGAGGCACCATATCCATGTGTGCTTGCAAAACTACAGCCATACGATTTTCCATGCCTGCCGTAGCTGGTTTGCGTACCAACACATTTCCTATTTCATCGCGTAGGGTTTCGAGTCCCAATGATTTACCAAAATTTTCGAGAAAAGTACCTATTGCTTCTTTTTTGCCCGAAGGGCGAGGTACTTGTGTAAGACTATAAAAATGATTCCAAAGCGCTTTAGGCTCTAATTGACGAATGTCGCTCATATTATTTTTTATTAATGTTGTATATTTATACTGTTTTTACAGTTTACAAATATCCGTATTTTTTTTCAGAAAACAAGTGCTGTGAATCATTTTCTGCAATAAAATTAGTTTAAAAAACCAGATTATCAAAAACTGATTATTTAAAACAACTCAAGGTCTCTCTTTGTTTGTCGGTAAGTTTTGTACAAATCATATCAACTGCCTTACGGTTTGTTTTTTGAAAACTAATTGCCAATTTCGATATTTCAGTATTAACTTTAGCTATTTCAGTAGCATCCACTTTTCCCTCGCTTTTCATCATTGCCAATTCCTTTTTTAGTTTGGTAATGTCTTTTTCAATTTTTGCTCGCTTTTTATCTCTACATGCTTCAATTTTCAAAATACTTTTTGATTGTTTGGTAGTAAGGTCAGTCACTATTTCGAGTACCGAAATAGACTTGCTTGCCAATAATTTTGTTGCCTGCGACATACTTTCGGCATGTGTATCGGCAAGTAAAACAGGATTCGATGATGGCTGTGTGAGCACATTTTTATTTTGTGCTTGAATAGCTAAATTGCAAGTAATCAGAAATCCTACTATTATTAATAATTTACTCATTTCCATTTATTTAGTTCGGTTTAAATACAAATCAGTAGCTTTATTTTTGACAATTAAAAAATGGCGGGTTGGTTTATATGGAACTGACAGTTTCCATCGTAGTGGATCCATTGGAGCTTTCGCAGCTGTAACTTGAGCAACGCCAGTAATCTGACTTAATGCTTTTGCTAATAAAGCCTCCTTGGTATCGCCCAACTGATGCTTATAATCATCTTCAACTAAGTAATCGGGAGCAAAACCATTTGTAAAATCGCTCTGATGATCTTTGTTAAAATACCGTAGCACTATAGGCATAAACGCCCACTGATTTTTAGTGTTTTTCTCGTCGTTAATCAGTGTTGATCCCACATTTTTACCTACCGTAGTATCGCCTATAAGTATGCAAGGCAAAAATGGTTTCAACCCATTTATCACCATTTCGCTAGCCGAAGCTGTTCCCTTGCCCGTTAAAAAATAAATGCGTTGCAGGCTATTTCCAATATTTTGAACGGGAATTTTATCTGTATTAGGC